>JBGSUY010000546.1:0-5053 GCA_041753195.1 Chromatiaceae bacterium | reverse complement strand
CGATGGTCTCGAGTACCGCCCGGGCGGCCCGGCAGGCCAGCGGGTTGCCGCCGAAGGTGGATCCGTGGGTACCGGGTGCGAAGACCTCCGCCGCCGCCCCCCGGGCCACGCAGGCGCCGATGGGCACGCCGTTGCCCAGTCCCTTCGCCAGGGTGATGACATCCGGGGTGATGTCGGTATGCTGAAAACCGAACATCCGCCCGGTCCGTCCGATCCCGGTCTGGATCTCATCACAGATGAGCAACCAGCCGGCCCGGTCGCAGATGGCACGCAGGCCCGGCAGGTAGTCGTCCGACGGGATCTTGATCCCACCTTCCCCTTGGATGGGCTCCACCAAGACCGCGACGATGTTCTTGCGATTGGTCGCGGCCGTCTCCACCGCCCCCAGGTCGTCGTAGGGAACCCGGACGAATCCCTGCACCAGGGGCTCAAACCCGGCCTGGACCTTGCGGTTGCCGGTGGCGGTCAGCGTAGCCAGGGTGCGACCGTGGAAGCTGTTCTCCGCCACCAGGATGGCTGGGTTCTCGATACCGCGCCGATGGGCGTGCAGGCGCGCCAGCTTGATCGCCGCCTCATTGGCCTCGGCCCCGGAGTTGGCGAAGAACACCCGGTCCATGCCGGCGAGCTCGGTGACCTGGGCCCCCAGGCGCTCCTGCTCGCCGATACGATAAATGTTGGAGGTGTGGACCAGACGGCCAGCCTGCTCGCAGAGTGCGGCGGTGAGGGCCGGGTGGGCGTGACCGAGTCCGCAAACCGCCACCCCGGCCAAGGCGTCCAGGTAGCGCCTGCCGGCATCATCCCAGAGCCAGAGGCCCTCGCCCCGCTCGAAGAGCACGGGCAGGCGCTTGTAGGTCGACATCAAGGCATCGCTCATGGGGAGGGTCCCGATGGGTCTTGCGCAAGGGTCCAAAAAGCAAAAAGGCGGTTCCGCCGCGTGGGAAACCGCCTTGATGCAAAGGCGAAGTCGTAAAAGATAACGCCAATCCGGTGAGGGGCACAAGCCAGTTGCGAGCCTTTAGGCGAGCTTTGCAATGGCCTGCGTGCCGGTGGCACGTTTCGTGGGCGTGCTTAGCCTTGTATGTCAAGATGGTGCGCAGCGTCCACCGCCGGGAATGGCTGGCGCCCAAGACCTAAGATGTGTGCCATGAGCAATGCCCTCCGCCAGCACCTGATCGAAGCCATCACGGGCCTTCCTGGATGGCAGGATACCGACAGGCGTCGTGTGCTGTTCTCGGACCTTGCCTGGGGCCTGGCTGCCCAGGATGGTGTCGCCCCGGCCGAATCTCCTGGGGAGGCGGCAGAGTTCCTGGCGGATCTCGGGCTGGCCGCGGTAGCCGGGGGTTCGGTTAGCCGCTACGGAGGGGCGGCTGGGGGGCTCTGGGGTCTGATCGAGGACCTCCGGGAGCTCGGCGCCGGGGCCAACCTGGACGCACTCGGTACCGAGGCCGGTGGCCCCATTCCCGGGCGCTGGTCGGAGGATCCCTATCCGGGTCTGTTACCCCTGGAGCATTGGCAGGCGCCGATCTACTTCGGTCGCCGCACCGAGACCCGCGCCCTGCTGCGGCGACTCATCGATCCTGTGGCGCCCCGCCTCCAGGTGATCTCGGGGGTCCCCGGTTGCGGCAAATCATCCCTGCTGCGTGCCGGTGTGCGCGGACGGCTGGCCGCGGGTGGACTACCCCGTATCCCCCTGGCCGAGCGCTGGGTGGTCAGCACTATGTTTCCGGCGGGCTACGGCGGGGACCCCTTCCTGGCCTTGACCCATGGTTTGGCTCGGGCCTTGGACGTACCCCTCGGCGCCTCCCCTGGCACCCCGGCGCTCGAGGCGCCCGGCGAGGCGGCCTCCATCAAGGTGGGCGGGGCTGAGGCCTTGGCCGGGCTGCTTGGTCGCGTGCTCCAGGGGCGGCCCGCCGGATCCTGCTGGGTCCTTGCCATCGATCAGCTCGAGGAGCTCTTTACCGTCGTCGAGCCGGATCTGGCGGACGAATTTCTGGATGCCCTGACTGCGTCCCTCGGTCAGCCGCGACTCCGCGTGCTGGCGACCATGCGGGCCGATATCCTGGACCGCTGCTTCGCCCAACCGCGTCTGATCCAGCTCCTCAACGAGGGCGCCCTTTATGTCCTGGGGCCGCCCAGTCGAGCCAGCCTGGAGCGCATGGTCCTCGGGCCCCTGACCGCCCTGGACCCGACCGCGGCGGTCGCCGTCGACCCGCACCTTGTGGGGGGGCTGCTCGACGATGCCCAAGGTCATCCGGACGGCCTGGCCCTGATGGCGGACGCACTCAAGGAGCTGTATACGAGGGGCAAGACGTCGGGCCGCCTGGACTTGGAGAGCTACCGCGACCTGCGGAGCGAAGGGCTCCGGGGTGGTCTCGCGCGGCGTGCGGAGCTGGCCTTGGAGCGGGCGGGGGATGGGGCCCGCGTGGCCCTCGGCGGGCTCTTCGCCCAGCTGGTCCACGTGGGGGACGATGGCAGGGCGAGCCGGCGGCGGGCGGACCGCAACCGACTTGCCTCCCACCCCGAGACGCACCGTCTGATTCAGTCCTTTGCGAAAGAGGACGCACGCCTGGTCCGGGTCCGCGAGGGCGAGCGACCCACGGTAGAGTTGACCCACGAGACCCTGCTGGACGAATGGCCGATCCTGCGCCAGTGGATCAAGCGCCATCGCGAGGCCCTGCGCGTCCGGTCCCAGATCGAGAAGGACGCGCGGGCCTGGGTGGGCAGCGGCCGCCAGCGTCAACGGCGGTGGCCTCATGAGATCCTAGAGCCGGCCCGCACCCTACTCATCGAGCGGGGACTCATCGATGATCTCGCGCGCGATCCGGATGTGGCCGATTTCCTGATTCCAGAGTCCGAGTGGCTACCTGCGGAGCTCTTGTGCTCGAGGGCGCGGCCAATGGAACGGGAGGAGATTGGTTTACGGCTCGCTCGGATTGGGGATCAGCGCCCCGGGGTCGGGCTCGTCGACGGAACCCCCGCCGTCCAATGGTGTGCCATAGCTCCCGGCGAGGTGCGTGTCGAGGGCCATGGCATCGTGCCGGTCGCGTCGCTGCGGATCGCCGCCTTCCCGGTGACCCAGGTCCAGTTCGAGGCCTTCCTCGATGCCGAGGACGGATTTGTGCAACCGGGCTGGTGGGAGGGCTTGCGCCGCGGTGTCACGAACGGCGGGCGCTCGCCCGGCCACGGCAACTACCCTGTCACCCAAGTGTCCTGGTTCGATGCCGTGGCCTTCTGCCGCTGGCTGAGCAGGCGGCTCGGCCTCTCGGTGCGGCTGCCCGACGAGTGGGAGTGGCAGTGGGCGGCCCAGAGCGCCCGCCCTGGGTACGTCTACCCTTGGGGACGGGACTGGCGGGACGACCACGCGAACACGGAGGAGATCGCCCTGGGGCGGGTCACCGCCGTGGGTTTACACCCGGCCGGCCGCAGCCTACAAGGGGCCTACGACCTGGCGGGTAATACCTGGGAATGGTGCCGCAACCGCTACGACCAGCCTCAGGTCGTCGCGGCTGACATCGGGAGCCCCCGGGTCCTGAAGGGCGGCTCCTGGCGCGTGAACCGGGGGTTTGCCCGGGCGGACTTCCGGCTGGATGGACTCCCGGAGGATCGCATGGCGGGAAGCGGATTTCGTCTGGCCACAGACGACTAGGGGACTTTCCCGATCCAACAGGAACCGCTTTCAGCCTGCCGCCTGGGTCGCGCCGTCCACCCGAAGCCCAATCAGGGCCCGAAGATCCTCAAGCTCGGGGTAGAGCTCGGTCATCGCCCGGACGTAACCCAGGGTGCGCGGGATGTCCGTGAGGTAGTGGGACTTGCCGTCCCGGTGGTTGAGCCGGGCGAAGATGCCGCAGGCCTTGAGGTGCCGCTGCACCCCCATGAGGTCGAACCAGCGCAGGAAGCGCTCGGGTTCCACCTCAGGCATGACCCCCGACTGGATCGCCAGTTGCAGGTAACCCAGGGCCCAGTCGGTGACGCGCCCCGGATCCCAGGCGATGTAGCAGTCCCGTAGGAGCGACACCAGGTCGTAGGTGACCGGACCCACTACCGCATCCTGGAAGTCCAGGATCCCGGGGTTGGGCTCCGCCAGCATGAGATTCCGCGAATGGTAGTCCCGGTGGACACAGACCTGGGGCTGGTCCAGGGCGTTGGCGACCAGGACGTCGCAGACCCGTTCCCAACCGGCCTGCTCGCCTGGGCTGAGCTGAACGCCCAGGTGGCATCCCAAAAACCACTGCCGGAAGATCTCGAGCTCCCGGCGCAGGAAGGGGTCGTCATAGACGGGCAGCCCGGACCTGGGGCCGCAGGACTGAATGGTCGCCAGGGCGCCGAGGGCGTCCCCGTAAAGCCGGTCGGCGCTCTGTGCGTTCAGCTCTCCCAGGTAGACGCGGTCTCCCAGGTCGGAAATGGCAAGGAATCCATTGGCCCGATCCTCCGCGTGGATCTCCGGGGTGTTGAGCCCGATGGCCCTGAAACGCCGGGCCAGGTCCACATAGCGCCCGCAGTCCTCGAGGTCCGGGGGGGCATCCATCAGGATCAGGGCGCCGCCCCCATGGCGGGCGCGCCAGTAACGGCGGAAGCTGGCATCGGAGGACGCGGGTTCGAGGGTGAAGGCGCCCGTGCCTAACAGGTTGCCCGCCCAGCGTGTCAGTCGATCGTACCGTTCGGTCAAGAGAACCTCCGCGGGCCCGAAGCGAGCCGCAGGTTGCGACGAGCCTGCCACCCGGACCTCGAGGCGAATTGCTGGCTCGGGCGGAATGTGACATGGTTACAGCTTCGCCCGAGCCCGTCCACTGAGCCCTCGGCTCGGCATTGAGCCGAGTCCTCTACCGAGTGGGCCCTCGTCCTGGGGGCGCCGGGGACGACCATCCGAATCACTGCGCGTGCGTCCATCCACCCTGACCCTGTCCTTGTCCCTGATCATCCTCACACTTGGGTTGCCCCTGGCGCCCCCGGTGCTAGGGGGGGTGGGCCGGAATTGCGCTACGCCCCGCGACGGCGCTTGGGACTGTCGAGGCCATGGGGCCGGCTCGGCAGGGGACCTGACGCCGCTGCTCGC
>JBGSUY010000545.1:0-7828 GCA_041753195.1 Chromatiaceae bacterium | reverse complement strand
GCGGAGGTCGCCGCGGCCCGCGAGGTCCAGGCGGCATCGGCCCCGGCCGTGCTCGCCCGGCGGGCGGGCTACCTGGCCTCGGACAGCGGCAAGGCGAGCCTCGTCGCCAAGCAGGAGCTGGTGGATGAGGTGCAGAGCGGCCGCGTCGACCTGGACACCTTGCCGAGTGACCAGTTGCCGGCACCACTCGCCAACCTGGAGCCAGAGGCGCGGCGGGCGGTCATCGAGAAGAAGGCCGAGGAGCGCGCGGACCTGACCCGACAGATCAGGGACCTGGCGAACGAAAGGTCGCGCTACCTGCGGGCCCAGGTGGAGGCGGCCGGTGGTGCCGCGGACTCGCTGGACCGGAAGCTCTACGAGACCGTCAAGGGCCAGGCGAGCCAGGCCGGACTCGAGTACAGCGGGGACGGTCCCGAGTATTGATCAGCGCCGGCGCCAGAGCAGGTAGGGTGCCGTCGCGACCCAGAGCAGAACGAGGGGCCAGAGCCGGCCGGCGAGCAGATCGTAGTCCTGGAGCAACCGGCTCCATGGGTGACCGGCCACGTAATGGCCGAAGACAAGCTCGAAGGCTAGGGTGAGCCCGAGCCAGAGCGCGCCGATGCCCGCGGCCCGTGCCGCGGAGCTCGGCGGCCACCGCCGCATGACCCATCCCATATAGAGCCCTAGCAGAACCAGGGCGCTCAGGGTCGAGACCTGGTGGGCCTGGAGCTCAGTGAGATGCGGGCCGTACGAGGTCTCCCGCACCGCGCCGTTGGCGATGCTGATTGGCACCATGGGAATCCAGGCAAGTACGTAGCGCCACATGCCGCTAGGATAGCCCGCCACTGGATCCATTGGGAGACGCAGGTGCGGGGCAGGGCCAGGTCGGCGCCATTCTCCCTCTATCGGCCTGGACTGCCGCTGGGCTCTCGCCTATCGTCGCGGCCCTACAGTAATGCTGCGGCTCCCTTCCGGCATCCACCGAGCCGCCCGGTCTGGTCACGCGGTTCCTGGGTTGCCATTCCCGACCGGAGCCGGTCCTGCCTTCAGGCTCCGGGGCCGTCCGGGATGCCGATCCCTCATGAGAGCAACCATGACAGAGCCAGAAAGACAGAGTCCAGACCCAGGGCGTCACTCCATCACCCATGAGCCCAAGTTCTGCCGCTGCCGCGTTTGCCACGCCCACTTCTACGGTGACACGATCGAGCAGGCCCGGGTCGCGTGCCTGGAGCGCGCCCGGGAGGAGCATCCGGACTGGGGCGCCGGCGCCTGCTATTGCCCCGACTGAGGTCCTGCACCTCCGCCGGTCGAGCGGTCGCCGTCTGTCGGCGCGCCAAGCCGTTCCGCCAAGGGGACACCGGTGGGGTATCGGTCACCTACAGGTGCAGCTCCAGAAGGTCCCCATCCTCCACCGGGTGATCGCGCCCGACCTGGGAGAGACTACCTTCGCCCCTCGGCCAGCGGCGGGCATATTCGAAGGCCACGGCGAAGTCCTTGTGCACCAGCCGCGCCACGTCGTCCACCGTGGCGCCGCGGCGTAGGGTGAAGGGCCGGTCCTGATCGGACGGCCGTCCCGGCGACTTGGTGTAGACCCGCACGATGGCCAGCTCCCGGAACAGCCAGCCGCCGATCGCATCCAGCCCGAGGCCCGTCTCCGCCGAGACGGGGAGGAACGGGTAGTCGAGCCCAGTCAGCTCGCGGAAGACCTTGAGCTCGTCGTCCAGGTTGGGGGATCAGGTCCGCCTTGGTCGCGAGCATCAGGGTCGGCAGCAGCAGCGCGAAGGGGTCCTCGGGGATCTCCCGCCGAGCCTCGGGCGTGGTGCCCAGCCGGTGTCTGGTCAGGTAGACCCGCCAGCGGCCGAGCTCCTCGTGCAGGGTCAGGACCCGGTCCACGCTGTCGGGGGCCGAGAGGTCCACCGCCAACAGGCAGGCGTCGGTCTGTTGCAGCGACCCGCCGATCCAAGGGATCGGGGGCTCCGGGTCGATCGGCGGCAGGTCGAGGAGTTGAAAGTGGGCGTCCTCGAAGGGCAGCATGCCCGGCCGCGGGTATTGGGTCGTGAAGGCGTAGGGGGCGGTCTGGGCATGGGAGTGGGTCAGCGCCGCGTGCAGGGCCGACTTGCCCGAATTCGGCGGTCCGATGAGCGCGATCTGGGCGGCCCCCTCGGGGCGGATAACGGTGACGGGTCCGCCGTGGGCGCCGCCCTTCCGCGGGCCAGCCAGCTCCTCCGTGAGCTGCTTGATGCGCGTCTTGATCTCCGCCTGGAGGTAATCCGTCCCCTTGTGCTTGGGGATGGTACGCAGCATCTCGCGCAGCCAGTGGAGCCGGGCTTCGGGATCCCGCGCCTTGCGCAGCTCCGCCTCCGCGGCCTTGTATTCCGGGCTTAGATTCGCGGGCATGGGTTCTCTCTCGGCCTAGGCTCGGTCACCCGATCCCGCGGTGGTCAGGACACCACCCGCAGCACACCGCCTCGGCGCGGGTCACCGGCGCCGGTGAACTCCCGCCCGTCGAAGACCACGGTATGGGTGCCGCCGAAAAAGAGGTTCAGGTCGTCCCAGCGCTGGTGGTCCGGCCACTGCTCGGTGAGCCGCGCGACGGACTCGGGCGGGAATCCGGGCTCGACGCTGAGCTTACCGCGCTCCAGGTGGATGCGGGGGGCTGCCACGGCCACCTCCGGGTACAGACCCAGGTCGATTAGATTGATCAGGGTCTGCAGGATGGCGGTGCGCAGCCGGTTGGAGCCGCCAGAGCCCAGGGCGATCAGCCGTCCCGCCTGCTCGGCCAGGGTCGGGGCCATCATGGAGGAGACCCGAATATCTTCGCGCCAGCGGTGAAATCCCCCGGGGTTCAGGTCCTCCTCGCCCAGCATGTTGTTCAGCATGATGCCGGTCCCGCGGAGGACCTGGCCGCAGCCCTCGCCGTTCGACAGGGTCAGGGAGGCGGCGTTTCCGGCGGCGTCAATGACGCTGATGTGGGTGGTGCCGCGGGCGGAAAGTGGGCGGCCCTGCAGCGCGCTGCGGTGGCGCGCTACCCAGTCGTCGTGGAGGAGCTGCTCGTCGGCCGGTCCCGAGTCGCGGGCCAGGTTGGTCTGCTCCATGACCCGCGCCAGGGTCAGCAGGCGCTCAGGCGCACCGCAAGGGACGCTGCCAAGGTTCTGCTGCTCCAAGAGGGCCAAAGCGAAAGCGATCAGCAGGCCGCCGGAGGAGGGCGGGGGATTCAGGTAGAGCCGCGCGTTCCGGTACTCGCGTCGAAGCGGGGCCCGCCTGAGGGTTCGATAGCCCGCGAGGTCGGCGGTCTGAATCTGTCCCCCTTGTTGCTCGCAGAGCGCCACCAGGGCCTGGGCCATCTCGCCCTCGTAGAAGAGACGGTCCCCCTCGATCGCCAGCAGCTCCAGGGCATCGGCGAGCTCCACCTGGCGCATCCGCTCCCCCTCGCCACGGAGCCGCCGCGGGTCCTGGGGGCTGGCATAGATTGCCCGGGCGCCAGGGGTAGCGAGGTAGATGGGCGCCACGATGCTGAAGATGTACGCCTGCAGCAGGTTAAGCCGCACGCCGTCGCGGGCGGCAGCGACCGCGGGCTCGACGATGCGGCGCATCGGCACCGTCCCCAGCTCCCGATGCACATCGAAGAGCCCCCGCACCGTCCCGGGTGTGGCCAGGGCGCCCAGGCCAATGTGAAACTCCTGGGTCGCGGTGCCGAAGTCGGCGATGACGGGGAAGAGCTCGATCTCCTCTTGGGGGCGCTTGCGCCGCGGGGTCTGGACGAAGAAGTCGTAGACTCGGGTCTCACCGGCGGCGGTACGGGCGGTGAGAAAACCGCCGCCCCCCAGGGAGGTGAGCACCGGCTCGGCGACACAGGCGGCGCACAGCGCGGCGAGTGCCGCGTCGAAGGCATTGCCGCCGGCCTTCAGCAACAGGGTCGCGGCCTCGGCTGTCAGCGGGTGTCCGGCGGCGACGGCGCCCCTGGCAATCATGGGGTCCCTGCGCCGCCCCTATCGGTGCCTAGACCCGCAGGACACCGGCCTGAATGAGACCGATCAGGATCAGATAGACGCCGACGACGTAGCTCAGCACCTCGGGCTTGATCAGCACCAGCACCCCGGCCACCAGGGCGATGACGGATTGGGTGGACACCGGACTGCCATAGAAATAGCGCAGCAGACCGAAGGCGCCGATGAGGATCAGATAGGCGGCGACCGTATAGTTGAGGGCGCGCGGCACCAGCAAAACCACGAGGCCCGCGATCATCGCCGCGATGGCGGGTAAGGGCCATTGCTGAATGGTGTTGACGAGGTCCATGGCTCACCGGGTCCCTGCGTCTCCCATGGCGCCCGATCGGGTGGTCTCGCGGACGGCAACGCGTCGGCCTCCGTATCCCGGCGGGCCCGCCAGTAGAGGTCTGGACCCAGTGGCGGGTGCGGCTACTCGAGTTGCCCAAGGCGGACCATGGCCTCGGTCCCGATACACGAGACGCATCCGGGCCTCGGGGAACGCCGCAGGCCGCGCCCGCGGCCGAGCGCCGGTCCCGATCGCAGAACGCGCAGCGACTCAGGCCCCGTAGATTTGCTGGGCCTTAGCGAGTAACTCGTCGATCTCCCGCTCCGCGTCGGCCCAGTCCTCCGCCTCGTGCCCCGGGGCGAAGTTGCGCTTCTCCGCCTTGTAGTAAGCGGCCTTTTCAACCATTACCTGGCGCTCCTCCGCGGTGACCCTCGCCAGGTGCCGCAGGTCCACGGGCATCTCTTGCAGCGGCGGTTGGGGGTTAGGGTTCGCGGGGCTTACCTCGGCAACCGGCGCCTTTCTGGTGACCGCCCTGCGGGTGACCGTCTTCTTCGCCGGGGCCGGACCGGGCGTCTTGGCGGCGGGCCTCGACAGAGCAGGCTGGGCGGCGGCCCTGAGTGCTGGCTTGGCGGCCGGTTTGGCAACCGGTCTGGCAGTAGGGGCCGCCTTTGGTGGGGTGGAAGCGGGCGGTGCGGGAGGCTTCGGGGCGGCCGCCCTGGCCGCTGTCTTCTTCGTGCCGACGGTGTCCCTGACCGGGGTCTTGTTCGTATCGGCGGCCGTCGACTTCGCCCGGGTCGCCTTGGTGGTCGCGGCCGGCTTGGCCGCGGTCTTCTTGGTCACGATCACTTTGTCTTCAGCCATGTCGCTCGCTCGCCTCTTGGGTAAGGGAAGTCATCGTCGCTTGGGCTTCGCGGATCCCGATTGGGGGAGTGGGTTCTTAAGATCAGGGGGGCTTGAGTCAAGGTCCTCTCTATCCTGCTCGATAGAATACACATGTTTGCCCTCATTGGGCCATTGCCCGGGCACTTTCGGTGCAACTTTTTCACTGATTCTGTAGGGCTGGTCTCTTTCACTCGGTCCCTGATAGCCCCGACTCCGGGATTCATCCCTTGCGAGTGTGGTCCCGACTCGCTCCGCCCGCCGCGCCTCGGCGGAGCCGGCCCGGCCGGCGCGGATCCCCCGGGTAGAGGTCGGCCAGCAGCGCCCCGCTCCAGTCCAGCACCAGGCCGGTCGGCAGGGCACCAATGGGGACCTTAAGCTCCATTGTCCAGCCGAAGGAGCGCAGGTTCACCACCGGGATCATCAGGTCACCGGGCAGGACCCCTAGGGGTACCGCAAAGGCCCCGGCGGCGAGCCCGAGCAGGCTGGTCTGGAGGGTCAGCCCCCGCGTCGTCATGCCGCGGCGCGCAAGATGGCGTGCTCCCGCAGCGGTTCCAACTGCAGGACCATCAAGGCGCTCAGCACACCGATGAATGCGGCCCCAAGCGCCAGGAACCGCAGCACCCGGGTGATGACGGAGGTGCGGTCGAAGATGGCCGGCGACTGGTCCTGGATTCGCCGACATCAGGGGGATCGGTTTCAATCCAGCCAGCGCACAAGGTAGTAGATCCGTTGTCCCTCCGAAGACACGGAGGGTCCATAAACCTCCGCGGGATGCAGATGCCGGGATGGATCCGCCCCGGCCCGCGCGGCCGACTCGTCGGCAGCCAATAGGACACAGCCCTCCGGATAGCGCGCGCGGTTGCGCCGTGGGGCGTGGATCAGGACGAACCGATGATCCAATGATCGGCTATCCGGGTCGATGAGTACGTTGGGCATGGCGGGCACTTCGTCTTACGATTAGTTCGAGGATAATGGAGGGTTGGGGCTTTTGCTCAAACGCGGGAGTCGGATGCTCTGGTGCAGGGGTCGAGTTTTGGCCCTTGGCGAGCCTGGGTGGGCCCCGGCGGCTCTGGTATGCTTACAGGCCGACGTCCTAGTCGCTGTCGTTCTGGTCCAGGGATCCCATCATGATTGCCCACCACGCCCTCGTCCTCAATCTTCATCAGCCGCCCGGAAACCTCCAGCATCTGCTGGAGCATCAGACCTGGGAGGCCAAGGAGATCCTGTTCGCCCTGGATCGCATCCCGCGCAGCCTGTGGGGCCGCGAGGCCGTGGCCCGGGTCCATCTATCACTCTCCGGCACCCTGCTCGAGACCCTCTCGGACCCGAGCTTTCAGCAACAGGTCTATGGCATTGTGGACTGCGGATCCTTGCTGTGGCACTTCCAGAACGAGGACCTGTTCGAGGTACTGGGGACCGGCTATTACCACCCGGTGCTGCCCCTGATCCCGGACGCGGACCGCAAGGAGCACCTCCAGCGCTGGCTTGGCATCGCCAACCATCTGCTGTGGCGCCCCGCCTTCCAGGGTTTCTGGCCGCCGGAGATGGGCTTCTCCATGGAGCTGATCCCGCTGCTGCGGGCCTTCGGCTATCGCTACGTCCTGGTGGACAGCGAGCATGTGGAGCCGGTCAACGAGATGAGCTGGCAGGAACTGCGCTATCGCCCTCACCTGGCCCGCTACGGCAATGACGAGATTACCGTGATCGTGCGGGACCGGGACCTCTCCGATGCCCAGGAGTCTGGCATGGAGGTGGACTGGTTCCTCTCGGAAGTGGCCGAGCGCACCAAGTGGTGCGACTTCCCGCCCCTGGTGACTACCTGTACCGACGGGGAGAACGGGGGCTGGTTCCGCAACGTGACCGAGGGCGCCAACTTCTGGAGCGCCTTTTATCTGCCCCTCTTGGATCGGGTGAGCGCTGGGACCGCCGGCATCTCCCCCACCTTCATCAGCGACTATCTGCGGATCCATGGCGCTCAGGGCGAGGTGCGGGTGCGCACCGGGGCCTGGAACACCGGTTGGCATCATGGTCGGGACTTCACCCAGTGGACCGGATCCGAGGCCCAGAGACAGACCCTCGCCGCCTGCGCCGCGATCAGCAAGGCCGTCCATGACGCGCGCTGGCGCTCCGGCGAGCAGGGCATCACGCAAGGCCCCCAGGCGCAGGCCATCGAGGAGGCCCTATGGCGCCTGCTCCGGGCCGAGACCAGTTGCAATATTTACTGGGGCGAGGCCTGGGTGCACCGCGCCGAGTCGGATCTGGAGGCGGCCCGGGAAGCCCTCGCCCGCATCGGGGTCGAGGTCACTGCGCCCTCGGAGCCTGCAGCGGAGGTGGCCGCGGAGCAGGTAACGCCAGAGCAGGTCGCCCGAAAGGAGCCCGGGCCGACCCCGGAGGTGCCGTCCGCGGAGCCTCCGTCCGCTCAGGAGCGGGCCGACTCGCTCGCCGGCCCGGCGGTCGGCGCGCAATAGCCGTCGTCGAATACCATCGTCTAATCCCTGGGGCCCCGCGGGGGCCAAGCATCGAGGAGCCAGCCGTGAAGCCGTTACCTGAGTATGTGGGTGAGCTGCCGAACATCAGCGGTCACGAGTCCGAGGTCCAGCAGGTCGCGGTCGCCGCCCGAGACAAGGCCCTGTTCGCCGACCGGGGTGGGATCGACTTCGGGCGCATCCGCGCCGCCGCCGCCATCGCGCTC
>JBGSUY010000544.1:0-7556 GCA_041753195.1 Chromatiaceae bacterium | reverse complement strand
CACGCCGCCGGCCGTGGGAGTTGGCGCGGCCGGCGCCGCCCCAGTGGGGGATGGTGGGGTGGAGGGCGGCACCTTGCCTCCCTGAGGTCCACCGGGCTTGGGCCGCGGCGGAGGCTTAGGCTTCATCGCGCCCTTTATGAGATCCACCAGCAGCAGGACCAGGCCCCGCAGCGCATAGAAGACCAGGGTCAGCACCTCGAAGACCTTGGCGACCGCCGTGCTCAGTCCACCGCCTTCCCGTACGGGCTTGACCTTCTCGCGCTGCGCCGCCTCGACCTGGCACGGCAGACCGGAGACCGGCAGGCTGGTGGCAGAGGCCGCCGCTACCTCGCACATATCGCGGCTGGCGGCCACGCAACCCAGGGGAATGACGACCAGGGTCAGCACCGTGGACACCAGGGTACCAGCCAAGAGGGAGATCGCCATGCCCTGGAAAATCGGATCCGTGATGATGACGCTTGAGCCCGCCACCAAGGCCAGGGCGGTGATCAAGATAGGGCGCGTGCGGATCTTACAGGACCGGATCATTGCCTCCGCCACCGGGATACCGCGCTGGATCTCGTGAATCGCGAAGTCCACCAGCAGGATGGAATTGCGCACGATGATGCCGGCGAGCGCGATCCAGCCGATCATGGAGGTGGCCGTGAACTCGCCCCCCAATCCGAGCTGGAACATGATGAAGTGGGCCGGAATGATACCGAGCAGGGTGAGCGGGATGGGCGCCATGATCACCAGTGGGATGCGGAAGTTCCCAAACTCCCACACCACCAGGATGTAGATCAGTACCAGGGCGACCATAAAGGCGGCGCCCATATCGCGGAAGGTCTCGAAGGTGACGGTCCACTCCCCTGCCCACTCCCAGGACAGGCGGCTGTTGTCCGGAGGCGGTCCGAACCAATAGAAGGCGTCCCCGAAGGCGCCCTCCCCGGCAGGCTTGGTCCCATCGGGGGCCGTGTAATCGGCCGCCGCGATGGCGTCCTGGACCTGGAACATGGCGTAGACCGGCGCCGCCAGGCGTCCGCCCACGTCCGCCACCACGTATTCCACGCCCCGCAGATCCTTGTTGTAGATGATGTCTTCCTCGGGGGCCTTGCGGAATTGGCCGAGCTCCCGCAGCGGGACGGTGAAACCGAGGTTCGACTGGATCGGCAGATCGCCCAACCGATCGATCTGGGAGCGCTCCGCAAGCGGCACCTGTAAGACGATCTGGGTGGGCTCGTGACCGCTCTGCTGCCCCGCGGACTGCTTGATGTCGCCGATCGGGGCACCGCCCAGGGCCATGGAGATGTTGCGGTTGATGGCATCCACCGAGATGCCCCGTCGCACCGCCTTTTCGGTGTCCACATCGAATCGCCAGTAGTCGTAGGCGTCGCGCAGATAGTTGTCCACGTCCCGGGCGCTCTCCGCCTGGCGGAAGAACTCCGTCACGTCGCGGGCGAACTGGCGGCGCAACTCCGGTGTTGGGCCGTGGATCTCGGCCACGACGGACTGGAGCACCGGCGGGCCCGGCGGCATCTCCACCACCGAGATGGTGGCTCCGGTGCCTTCGGTCAGCGTGGAGAGCAACTCCCGGGCATCGACGGCGATCTCATGGCTGGTCCGGTGCCGGTCGTGCTTGTCCGTGAGCTGAACCTGCAGCTCCCCCTGCCAGGGTTCCGAGCGCAGGTAGTAGTGACGGACCATCCCGTTGAAATCGAAAGGCCTGGACGTCCCGGCGTAGAGCTGGATGGCGGTCACCTCAGGCATGGTCCGCAGCTTGTCCGCCATGCGATGGGCCAGGTTGGCCGTCACCGGCAGGGCCGTGCCCTCGGGCATGTCCAGGACCACCGAGAACTCGGGCTTGTTGTCCAGTGGCAGCATCTTCACCGCCACCCAGTTGAAATAGAAGAAGGCGCAGGTGAAGAGGAAGGTGCCCCACAGCACGACGCGGAAGATGGTGCGCTTGGTCCTACTCTCGATCAGGGGCGTCAGGATGCTACGGAAGAAGCGCTCGACGTGCTCGGCCTCCTTGTGCTCCCGCTTCTCGGCGGCCTCCAGATAGCGTATGGAGGGGCGCAGCCATTTGGAAATGGCGAGATAGGGGGTGAAGGCGAAGGCCGCGAAGAGCGAGATGAACATCGCCACCGAGCCCAGCTTGGGGATCGGCGCCATGTAGGGGCCCATCATGCCGCTCACGAAGCCCATGGGCAGGAGTGCCGCGATAACCGTGAAGGTGGCCAGGATGGTCGGGTTACCCACCTCGCGCACCGCGTCCACGGCGGTCTCGTCGTCGGTGCGGCCCTCCTCCAGCCAGCGCCGGTAGATGTTCTCGATCACCACTATGGCATCGTCCACCAGGATGCCGATGGAGAAGATCAGGGCGAACAGGCTCACCCGGTCGATGGTGATGCCCCAGATGAAGGCCACGAAGACCGTCATAAAGAGCACCACCGGGATGACTAGCATCACCACGATGGCAGGGCGCAAGGCCCGGAAGGCAATCAGCACCAGCACGAAGACGAAGAAGGTGGCCTTGATCAGCTTGAGGATCAGCTCCGTGACCTTCTGGTCCGCGGTCTGGCCGTAGTTCCGGGTGATGCTGACCTCGACGTTGTTGGGGATACGGCCACCCTTGAGCTCCTCCATACGCTGGAGGATGGCATTGGCCACGGTAACCCCGTTGGTCAGCTCCTTTTTGGCGATCGCGATGGTGACTGCAGGCCGCCCATCGGCCGCCTCACCCTCCTCCGCCGCGGGACCCGTGTAGTAGGCCACAAGTTGACTGGCATCCTCGGGCCCCTGGGTCACCCGCGCCACGTCGCGCACAAAAACCGGAATGTTGTTGAAGGTACCGACCACCAGGCGATTGATGTCCTCCACCCCGGTGAGGAAGGAGCCGGTGGTCACGCTGAAGCGCGTCCCGCTGGCCTCCACACCCCCGGCGGTCGTCTCCGCGTTGGCGGTCTGGATGGTCTGGGCCACTTGGTCCAGGCTGATCTGGTAACCCGAAAGACGCTCGGGGAAGACATCGATGGTCAACTGCTCCCGGCGCCCGCCCACGATGAAGGCATTTCCCGTGTCCTTGACCTGCTTGAGGGCCTGGAGAACGTCCTGGGCAAGTAAGCGCAGTTGGCCGTCGTCCACGTCCGGAATGCCGTCCTTGTCCAGATCCCTGGACCACAGGGTCAGGGTCACGATGGGCACATCGTCGATGCCCTTGCTCCTGACCAGGGGCGGCATGACCCCCGGGGGGATCTTGTCCATGTTCGAGGCGATCTTGTCGTTCACCTTGACGAGCGACGGGCCCATCAGCTCGCCCACCTCGAACTCGACGGTGACGATGCCCTGTCCGCGCTGGGAGGCGGAGTAGACGTGCTTGACCCCCGGGATCTCGCTCATGATCCGCTCGAGGGGCTGGATCGCCAGGTTGGCCACCTGCTGGGCCGAGGCCCCTGGGTACATCACCATGATGTCGATCATCGGGACCGAGATCTGGGGGTCCTCCTGGCGCGGGGTCAGGACCAGCCCAAGCAACCCCATGAGAAGCATGGCCACGTAGAACAGTGGCGACAGGGGCGAGCGGATGAAGAAGCGGGCGGTACGCCCGGCGATCCCTAGGCTCTCGTCGGTGAACGGGGGCTCTTTCCGTTCGGATGCGGGCGTGGCGAGGTCTTGACTCATGGGTGATCCGTTACGACTCAGAGGCGGATCCCTTGGGGACCCGGACACCCCGGCGAACCCACCGCGCACGACGCGGCGGCTGCAGGTTGGAACATCGTAAGCTCAGCGGCTTGGCGCGGGTTCCTGGGCCCAGCCGGCGGTGACCCGCGGACCCGGGTTGGCGAGTATCCGCTCCCCCGCCATCAGACCGCTGAGCACCGTGACGAAGCCCCCGGGGACCTCTTCGCCCACCCGGATGAGGCGCAGTTGGGGCTCACCCCGCTCGCTGAGCACATAGACTCCGGGCAGACTCCCGTTGTAACGGATCGCGGAGCCGGGGATGACCGGATTGGCGCGGGCCGGGGCATTGAGATCCGGCACCAACACCTTGGCGTACATGCCAGGCTCGGATACTCCCTGGGGCAGGTCGAACTTGATCTTCACCGTGTGCCGCTGGGGGTCCGCCATAGGGAAGATCTGGGCCACTCGCACCGGTATCTGGCGGTTGTTCACATCCAGCTGGGCCTTGACCATCATCCCTTCCCGCAGTCCGGGGCGCAGCCGGGCCGGGACGTCCACCTCCACCTGGAGATACTCCACGTCGGCGTAGTTGAGCAGGGGCTGACCGGGCTGAACCGTATCGCCCACCTCCACGAACTTCTTGACGATCACCCCGCTGAAGGGGGCGATGCTGCGGGCATCCCGGAGCTTGGAATCCAGGGCCTGGAGCTCCGCCTGGAGGCGCATGATGGCATTCTGGGCCTCCTGAATCCGGATGCCCGAGGCGAATAGGTCGGCCCCCCGCTCGGCCCCCTTCGACCGGTCACCCACGATGCTCTCCATGGGTCGGCTGAACATCTGGTCGAACAGGTTCGGCATGCCCATGCCGCCCGGCGCGGCGCTCGCCTGGGGGGACCAGATCTCCCGGTTGTACTGCACCCCGGCGTTGCGCAGTTGCGCATCGGCGCTGGCCATCTGGGCCAGCATGGCTCGGCGCTGGGCGAGGAGCTCGGTGTCGTCGATGGAGAGCAGCAGATCTCCATCCTTGAAGCGATCGCCCTCGATACCGGCCAGAAAGGTCACCCGCCCGGGGAGCTGGGCCGCCAGGGTCACCTCTTTATAGGGGATCACGGTCCCGCCCACGGACACCGTGGGGGCGCCCTGGGTCTGCTGGACCACGAAGGTCTCTCCCTGCGGGAGGGGCGCATCGACCTGCGCGTACCCGACGAGGGGGAGCGAGAGAGCGAGCAGGGAGACTCCAACAGCGCTTCTAGTCATGTTTCCCATCGGATGGCACACCAAAGAGCTTCAGGTAGATGTGAGGATTAGGGCCGACCAGTCCGGGGCAGATCGAGCCGTGCTGGGCTCCCGGGACCCAGCACCCGGCCGGGCGTCATCGAGTGCCCACTTCGGGGGGGCCAAGCCCGAACTCATCGAGCGGCCGCCGGGGGGTCGCCCAGGCTACCGTCATTATCGTTTTCGCTCGTTTCGCAGCGCGTCCTGCAGTATGCACGCGTGGCCTGCACTTGTTCAAGCAATGCCCGAAGAACGCAAGCCAAAACAGCGCGCTATCGCGCCGCCGCACGTGCGGGAGTCCACAGCGGGTCCTTCGACCGCGGACCTTGGGGCGGCTCGCAACCCGGTCGCTCCCGTATCGCGTACCAGCATCGCGGGCCTCGCGGGCGTGACCTGACCCCCGGAATCGACGAGTCTTGCGCCCGCCCTGTTGGCTCCATTCGGAGGCTACCGCCCCGTCGGGGATGGGTATACCATCTCGGGTCAATTTCTTGCACCGTTATTAGGTCTTTTCGTTTCGCGCTTAGGGGTCGTCGCGTGGGTGGTGGTCAACCGGCGAGATGGAGAGACCGCCGATCGGAGCCCTGAGGCCCGCGTTCAGGGAGGGTCGAGAAAAGATCGCCGCAAACGATCGCTTAAGCCCTGGCTCGACAGCCCCTCAACCGGGCACCGCAGGGGCGGGCCCAAGCCGGCGCTGGTCGATCAACAGAACCAACAGTCGCCGGCGGACTCCTTGCGCACCCCAACCTAGGCTAAACCACCCGAGGAAGCACCCTATGCCTACCGCGGACATCATCGCCCAGCGGCTCAACAGCCTGGAGAAACACCTCGAGCAGGAGAACCCGGTGCTGCTCAGCACCGTCCGCAGCTTCCGGGAGCTGGACAAGGTGGCTTACGGCATGGGACTCCTCCAGGAGGATGAGTCCTTCGCGACCCGTATTCCTTGGTGGCCCCTGGTGTCGGTCCTAGGCACCTTCTCCGCCGGGAAATCCACTTTTGTCAACTACTTCCTGGGAAACAAGCTCCAGCGCACCGGCAACCAGGCGGTGGACGACCGCTTCACCGTCATCGTCTACAGCCCGGACGAGACGGTACGGACCCTGCCCGGCGTCTCGCTGGACTCGGACCCTCGGTTCCCCTTCTACCGGGTCTCCCAGGATATCGAGAATGTGGCCGCCGGCGAGGGCAAGCGCATCGACGCCTACCTCCAGCTCAAGACCTGCAAGAGCGAGCGGTTGCGTGGCAAGATCCTGATCGACTCCCCCGGCTTTGACGCGGACGCCCAGCGGGACGCCGTGCTGCGCATCACCGATCACATGATCGATCTGTCGGACCTGGTGCTGGTCTTCTTCGACGCCCGCCATCCCGAGCCCGGGGCCATGCGCGATACCTTGCGGCACCTGGTCATCGACACCATCAACCGCCCGGATTCCGGAAAGTTTCTCTTCATACTCAACCAGCTCGACACGGCTGCCCGGGAGGACAACCCAGAGGACGTGGTCGCCGCCTGGCTACGAGCGCTCGGCGAGGTCGGCCTGACCGCGGGTCGCTTCTACACCATCTACAACCCGGAGGCGGCCACCACCATCGAGGACGAGGCCAAGCGCCGCCGCTTCGAGGCCAAGCGTGATCGGGATCTCGACGAGATCTTCCAGCGCATCAAGGGGGTAGAGGTGGAGCGGGCCTACCGGATCGTGGCCAACCTGCGCAAGACGGCGACCGATTTCAGCGAGTCCGTGGTCCCCCTGCTGGAGACCGCCGTGGCCCGATGGCGCAAGCGGACCCTGATCGCGGACGCCGTGATCCTGGTCGCCCTCTTGGCCCTTTTCCTGAGCTGGAGTATCAGCGCCGGTCACTGGCACGGCTTCTCCTATGAGCCCGAGTGGCTCAAGACGCTGCAAGGGGCTGTGAGCTGGGGCTTGGAAGGCCTAGAGGTCCTGGTCGTGATCGTGCTTATCGTCGCGCACCTCAACGTGCGGCGTCTGGCGGCCTTAAGCGTGCTTCCCTGGCTGCGCAAGCAGCTAGCAGGCAGGTACCTGCCGGGCAATGTGGAGGCCGCCTTCCTGCGCAACACCCGGGCCTGGCGGACAGTCCTGGCCGGCACCCCCTCGGGCTGGAGCTCCTGGGCCCGAGGCAAGGTGGCCCGGGTGCTGAATGATTGCGAGACCTATGTGCAGACCCTGAACCAGCGTTTCACTAGCCCCTATGCGGTCAATGGGGGGCCGGCCACCACGGCGGACTCGACCAAAGGCAACGCCTGAGCGCGCGAGTCGGCGGCGGCGATGCGCATCGGCGTCGACCTGGGTGGGACCAAGATCGAGGCCATCGCCCTCGATCCAAGGGGAGCCTGCCTCGCCCGCCGCCGCGTGCCCGCACCACGGGACGATTACGGGGCGACCCTCAAGGCCATCGCGGGGCTGGTGGCCGCCATCGAGTCCGAGACCGGGCGCCGGGGCTCCCTGGGGATCGGCACCCCGGGGGCCCTCTCCCCCTTCACCGGGCGCCTGCGCAATTCCAACTCAGTCTGGTTGAACGACCGCCCCATCGACCGGGATCTGGCCCGGCTCCTGGGGCGGCCCGTGCGCATCGCCAACGACGCGGACTGCTTCGCCCTCTCGGAG
>JBGSUY010000543.1:0-11534 GCA_041753195.1 Chromatiaceae bacterium | reverse complement strand
CGGAGTCGCCATCGGCTGCTCCAAGTTCCAGCCGCCCGACCGCAGGCCCAACACCTCTGCCACCACCGGTGTCCGCGGAAGTGCCGGCCACGCCGCCCCCCTCCATACCCTTGCAGCCTACCTCGGCCGAGGAACTGGGGCCCCGGCCCCTGCCCGCGGCGGTCGATCCGGCTCGTCACGACTTCCCGGGCGAGTCCCCTCGGGACGCCGCTACGCCGGGTGCGGCGACCCCCGCGGTTGAGGCCGGCTTGGGAGCGCTGCCGACTCCCCGCGACCGGGGCGATGACGCCGTGCTCTATCAGGACCTGCCCTGGGACTTCTGCGGTCCGCGGATCGGGGTGACCGGGCTGGGCGGGGTCACTGCGCCCACCACGCCCTCGGATGCCCCGGTGGATGCGGTCGCAGACCAGGCGGACTATGACCGCGGCCAGGAGCTGATGACCCTCAAGGGCGAGGTCCAATTTACCCAAGGGGATCAGTTGTTGAGGGCGGATCGATCCAGCTACGATCGGCGCAGCGGGGCGGTGGAGGCCGAGGGCGACGTCTACGTTGAGTACCCTGGTGCGCGCCTGACTGCCGATTCGGGGCGCTATTCACTGCAGACGAAGGACGGGGAGTTGGAGAACGTCGGGTTCCGGCTCTCGGGGAACGCCAATCTGCGGGGTACCGCCGAGCGGGCGGAGCTGCTCCCGGGGGACCGCACCCACTATCGGGACGTCACCTATACGACCTGCCCCCCGGGGCGTTCGGACTGGTCACTGCGGGCGAGCGACCTGTTGCTGGACCACGCCGATGGGATGGGACGCGCCCGACACGCCCGTATCCGTGTGGCCGGGGTCCCGGTACTCTACAGTCCCTATCTGCGTTTTCCCATCGACGACCGGCGCCGCAGTGGCTTCCTGATCCCCAGCTTCGGCTCCTCGAGCCTCAATGGCACCGAGATCACCATCCCTTACTACTGGAATATCGCGCCGAATTATGACGCGACCTTTTACCCCCGCGTCATGAGCTCCCGAGGCCTCATGCTGGGCGCCCAGTTCCGCCACCTGGCGCACTTCCAGAAGCTGGAGATCAATGGGGAGGTGATCCCGAACGACTCGAAATCCGAGGATGAGAAGACCCGCGGTGCCATTCGCATCGAGCAGACCGGCCAGCTCGGCTCCCGTTGGTCCTCGTCGGTGGACTACAGCTCGGTGACCGACGACCGCTACCTGGCGGACTTTGGAAACCGCCTAGACCTGACCAGCATGCGCAACCTGCCCCAGCGGGGGGACCTGCGCTACGCCGGTGATGGCTTTTGGTGGCTCGCTCGGGTCCAGGACTTTCAGACCGTGGATCCGACCATCCCTGCGCGCAGCAGACCCTATGCCCAGATGCCCCATGTGGAGCTGAATCTGGGCCCGATCCGTCCGGCCGGGTCGGCGGATCTCGCCCTGGAGGGCCGTTACGATTACTTCTACCAGACCGCCAGGACTTACGGCAGCCGGCTGGTGATCCTGCCCTCGGTTCAGATGCCTCTGCGCCGCAGCTATGGACACTTCATTCCGCGGGCCCGACTCTACTCGACCGGGTACGAGCTCAGTAACGCGGACCCCGGGGTCCCGTCCCAGCAGTCGCACCTGATCCCGAGCCTGGACCTGGACGGCAAGCTGATCTTCGAGCGCGAGACGGATTGGTTCGGGGGGGCGGTCCTTCAGACCCTGGAGCCGCGCCTGTATTATGTACTCACGAGCTACGAGGATCAGAGCGACACGCCGCTGTTCGACACCACCGAGCTCGACTTCAGCTTCGCGAGCCTGTTTCGCCCCAATCGCTTCACCGGTTACGACCGGGTGGGGGATGAGAATCGGCTCACCGTCGCCATGACGTCACGAACTCTGGACAGTGATGATGGGCGTGAGCTGTTCCGGGCGAGCGTGGGACAGATCTATTATTTTCACAATCAAAGGGTCCAGCTCGTCGGAGAGAATGTCGACGAGGAGCCGAATGCCTCGTCCGTGGCGGGCGAGCTGGCGGCGAGCCTGGGCCAGGACTGGAGCGCCCGCGCGAGCCTCCAATGGAACCCTAACGAGACGGAGGAACCCTGGGAGAAGCGTGTACTTAACTTGCGCTACGCGCCCGGGGACAACCGCGTCGTCAACCTCGCCTACCGCTATAACCTGGGACAGACTGAGGCCCAGCGCTACGAGGACACGGACCTGTCCTTCCATTTCCCTGTGACATCCCAGGTGGGCCTGGTCGGGCGCTGGCTCTACTCGTTGCTCAACGACGAGACCGTTGACGCCTTCGCCGGCATCGAGTTCGGGCGCTGCTGCTGGCGCCTGCGCGTCGTGGGTCGGCATCTCAAGACCCCGACGCAGGAGGAAGGCAACACCAGCGTGATGGTCCAACTGGAGCTAGCCGGACTTGGGACCCTGGGCAGCTCAATCGACAAACTCCTGGAGCAAGGCATCTATGGCTATCGTTCAGACTGACAGGCGGCCCCTCGGAGCCGTCTCCGGGGCGGTCACCCATTGGCCGCAACTGGCTCGATTGCTCCTGGGGGCCGTCGCCTTTCTGGGGATGCTGGTCCCGTTGCTCCAGGCTCAGGAGCTGGACGCCATCGTCGCCGTCGTCAATGACGACGTGGTGTTGCAGAGCGAGGTCTCCCGCGAGTTGAACCTCGTCATCCCCCAACTCCAGCAGCAGGGGACGGCGGTGCCCCCCCCCGCGCAGTTGCGCAAACAGGTGGTGGAGCGGTTGATCCTTAAGCGACTGCAGCAGCAGCGCGCCAAACAGCTCGGTATCGAGGTGGAGGAGGGGGCTCTGCTCGAAGCCCTAACGAACATCGCCGCCCGCAACGGCCTGTCCCTGGACGAGCTCAAGGCTACCCTGGAGGTGGGCGGCATCCGCTTTCAGGATTTCCGCGAGGATACGCGGATGCAGATCCTCTTGAGTCGCCTCCAGACCCAGGAGGTGGCGCGCAATATCCAGGTGACCGACCAAGAGGTGGACCGCTTCTTGGCCAAGAACGCCAGCCAGTTGATCCCGCGCGAGCAGGTGCGCCTGCAGCATATCCTGGTTGCCCTGCCCGAAGACCCCACCCCGGCCCAGGTTGCCCAGGCCGAGAAGAAGGCCAAGGGGCTCCTGTCCAAGCTCCGGGGCGGGGCGGACTTCGCTGCGGTGGCAGCGGCCAGCTCCGACGGGCGGACCGCGCTGCAGGGAGGGGATCTGGGCTGGTTCGAGATGGCCGCAGTGCCGAGTCTGGTAGCGGACCGGGCTCGCACCATGGCCCAGGGGGAGATCACCGAGCCCCTGCGTAGCCCGAGTGGTTTCAACATCATCAAGCTGACGGATATCAAGGGCAGCGGTCCCCAGAGCATCACCCAGACCCATGCACGGCACATCCTGGTGCGCACCAATGAGCTGGTCTCCGACGCCGACGCCAAGACCCGCCTCAGCCAGCTGCGCTCGCGCATCATCGGCGGCGACGACTTCGCCACCCTGGCGCGGGCCCACTCGGACGACACGGGCTCTGCCCTCAAGGGCGGCGACCTCGGCTGGGTGAACCCGGGGGATACGGTGACGGAGTTCGAGGAGGTCATGAGCGCCCTGGGCCCCAACGACGTCAGCGAGCCCTTTCAGAGCCCTTTCGGATGGCACATCGTCCAGGTCCTGGAGCGCCGCACCCAGGACGCGGCGGACGGTCTGCTGCGGCTCAAGGCGCGTGAGGCCATCCAGCGCCGCAAGGCGGAGGAGGCCACGGACGCCTGGCTGCGCCAGCTGAGGGACGAGGCCTATGTGGAGCTCCGATCGGGCCGGGATGAACGGGACCTCTGACTCGAGGCCCCTGAGGGCCGGGGAAGGCGAGATCCGTCTGGCCGTCACACCCGGCGAGCCCGCCGGGGTGGGGCCGGACCTGTTGGTGCGCTTGGTGCAGGAGCCCCAGGAGGCCCGGCTGGTGGCGGTGGTGGATCCGGAGCTACTGGCCGAGCGAGCCGCGGCGTTGGGGTTGCCGTTACGCTGCGTCGACTTCGATCCCGAAGGTCCCCAGGTATCCAACGGTCCCGGTGTCCTCGAGGTGTGGCGGATACCACTGTGCGCCCCTGCGGAGCCAGGGCGGCTGGACAGGTGCAATGTACCCTATGTGCTCGACACGTTGCGGGCAGCCTGCGACGGCTGTCTCTCTGGCACCTTCGATGCCCTGGTCACCGGCCCGGTGCACAAAGGCATCATCAATGACGCCGGTCTGCCGTTCACCGGGCACACCGAACTCCTGGCAGAGCGTTGTGGTGCCGAGCCGGTCATGCTCCTCGCCACCCCAGGGCTGCGGGTGGCCCTGGCTACCACCCACCTGCCGATTCGGGAGGTCAGTGCCACCATCTCGGCCTCGCTGCTGGAGCGGGTGATCGGGACACTGCACCGCGACCTGCGTGAGCGGTTCGGCGTCCCCCGCCCGCATATCCTGGTATGCGGGCTCAATCCGCATGCGGGGGAGGGCGGTCATCTGGGGCGGGAGGAGATCGAGGTCCTGGAGCCGACCCTGGGGCGGCTGCGGGAACGGGGGTGGGACCTGGTGGGGCCCTTGCCCGCGGATACCGCCTTCTTGCCCGACCGTCTGCGCGGGGCCGATGCGGTTCTCTGCATGTATCACGACCAGGGCCTGCCGGTGCTCAAGCACCTGGGATTCGCTCAGGCCGTGAACATCACCCTGGGCCTCCCCATCATCCGCACATCCGTGGACCACGGGACGGCTTTGGATCTGGCGGGCACAGATCGGGCCGACCTGGGGAGCCTGCGCGCCGCCGTCGCCATGGCCCTATCGATGGCGCGCCTCAGCCGCCGATGCGGTCTTGGACCTCCAGGGCCACCTCGAGGGCCTTGAGTCCCGTGCGGCCATCCACCAGCGGCGCTCGACCCTCCCGGACGCAGCGCACGAACTCCGCCAGCTCCAGGTCCAGGGGCTTCACCGGCTCCACCTGGATGCGCGTACGGGCAATCTCCGGGCGATTGGCCCCCGGGACCGCCCGTGGCTCGGCGATGTCGATGGTCTGATCGATGAAGTCCAGGGAGAGATAGCGTCCCGGCTGGAAGACGCGGATGCGCCTCGTCTTTTTGTCCGACACCCGGCTGGCGACGACATTGGCCACGGCCCCGTTGGCGAACTCCAGACGGGCGCTGGCGATGTCCACGTGGGGCGTCAGCACCGAGGCGCCCACCGCGGAGATGTGCGCGATCTCGGCACCCACCAGGGCCAGGATGATGTCGATGTCGTGGATCATCAGGTCGGAGACCACGTCCACGTCAGTGGCACGCTCGACGAACTCCCCCATCCGCTGGGCCTCGAGATAGCGCGGGGTCTCGATCCGCTCCGCCAGGGCCATGACGCCGGCGTTGAAGCGTTCCACATGCCCAATCTGGAGCAGCGCCCCGTGGTCGGTGGCGAGACGGACGATCGCGGCGCCCTCCTCACGGGTCGCAGCGATCGGCTTCTCCAGGAGCACCGCGACGCCGCGGCGCAGGAACGGCGCGGACGCCTCGAGGTGGGCAGTGGTCGGCACCACCACACTGACCGCATCGACGCGGTCCAGCAGGTCTACGACCGAGGGGTAGACTGGACAGCCTGCCTCGGCCGCCACGGAGTGGGCGCGCTCTGCATCCGCGTCCACGACCCCGATCAGATCCACCCCTGGCAGCCGCGAATAGATCAGGGCATGAAATCGGCCGAGATACCCCACGCCGATGACGGCGACCCGAAGGGTGTCTGACATGGTGGTCGCGCGGAGAGCGGCTTCGGGTGAAGTCAAAGGGTCAGAGCGATCAGGCGACCCGCCGCACCCCGGGCGTCGCGGCGCCGGGTCATCGGTTCACACCCTCGGCCACGGGGGCCTGATTGGCGATCGGCACCGATTCGGCACCGTAGTAGAGGTTGGCCTGATAAGCGAGTGTCACTGACATCCCAAGTACCACGGCGATCAGCAGAAGGGAGAACAAATCCGGTTTCCGACGGCTGCGCTTGTAGGTCATGGATACACCGGCGATCTTTGAAATATCTGATTCAGAAAAAGTATACAAGATCTTGAAAGTAAATGAAGGCGGTGGCCAAAGAAGTAAGGGGCATACTCGGCGTCAACAGTATTATCACGCGACGAGCGGCGCTTGTCTGCTCTCCTTCTCACTTTCTCGGAGTCTGTTGACTGGCCTCAAGTGGGAGCCAGGGGGGTGGTCCCGGTTCTCGCCGCCCCTGCCTTGATGTACCCTTGGGCGGTTATAACTGACGCACAGATCCCCCACGGAGGCCCAGGTGAAACATCACGCGATCAAGGTGGCGGCCAAGAGCGAGTTCCAGCCGGATCAATCCTCCCCGGCGGATGGACGCTACGTCTTCGCCTACACCATCACGATCGAGAATCAGGGCAGCGAGCCGGCCCGGCTGCTCGACCGCCACTGGATCATCACCGACGCGGACGGCAAGGTGCAGGAGGTGCGCGGCAAGGGCGTGGTCGGCGAGCAGCCCCATCTAAAGCCCGGTCAGCGCTTCGAATACACCAGTGGCACCGTGATCCCGACCCCGGTCGGAAGCATGCACGGCACCTACGGCATGATCGGCGACGACGGGATCCGTTTCGAGGCGGAGATCCCCGCCTTCTCCCTCGCGTCCATCAAGACCATCCACTGATCCCGAGTCAGTCCCCCCAGCGGGCCCCTGGCTCGGCCCCTGACATGTCGATCTACGCCATCGGAGACATCCAGGGATGCGCGGAGGAGCTGCAACGCCTGCTCGATCGGCTGCGTTTCGACCCGGCGCGCGACCGCCTCTGGTTTACCGGGGACCTGGTGAACCGCGGCCCTGGGTCACTGGAGGTGCTGCGCCTGGTCCACTCCCTCGACGCCTGCTCCGTGGTGGTGCTGGGCAACCACGACCTGCACCTGCTGGCGCTGGCGAGTGGAAACACCAAACACGCCAAGAAGAGCAACCTGGGGGCCGTCCTGGAGGCGCCGGACCGCGACGCGCTCCTCCACTGGCTGCGTCACAGGCCGCTGATGCACCATGACGAGACCCGCGGCTTCACCCTGGTTCATGCGGGAGTCCCGCCCCAATGGTCCCTGGCTGAGGCACTGGCCGGTGCGCGCGAGCTGGAAGAGGTCCTGCGGGGCCCCCGGTACCGCGACTATCTGTTCGCCATGTACGGCAACGAGCCTAGCCGTTGGTCACCGGACCTGGCCGGCATGGAGCGACTGCGATACATCACCAACTGCCTGACGCGGCTGCGCTATTGCACCGCCGACGGGACCCTGGCCCTGAAGGAAAAGGGCACCCTGGCCACCCGCCCCAAGTCACTCATCCCCTGGTTTCAATGCCCGGAACGGAAGACCCGGGGGGATCGGATCATCTTCGGACACTGGTCCAGCCTCGGCTACTGGGACAAGAACAACGTCTGGGGCATCGACAGCGGCTGCCTCTGGGGCGGCCATCTCACCGCCCTGCGGGTGCGCAAGCGTCAGCCTCTGGAGCCCATCCATCTGCCCTGCGCCGGTTATCTGACACCGGGCGGTGGCGATTGAGCGCTTCACCGCCTCGATGCCCCCTAAGGTATGCTGTCGCCCAACCTCCAGGATTCGCATCCGAGCCGAGCCTATGTACAACGATTATGACCCGCGCGCCGTAGAGGCCGCGGCCCAGCATTACTGGGAGAGCAACCAGTCCTTCAAGGCGGTCGAGGACCCGAGCCGCGAGAAGTTCTACTGTCTTTCCATGTTCCCCTACCCCTCCGGCCGCCTGCACATGGGCCATGTGCGCAACTATACCATTGGGGACGTGATCGCCCGTTACCAGCGCATGCTGGGCAAGAACGTGCTGCAACCCATGGGGTGGGACGCCTTCGGGCTGCCGGCGGAGAACGCGGCCATCAAACACGGCATCCCGCCCTCCCAGTGGACCCGCTCCAACATTGCCTACATGAAGGGGCAGCTCAAAGGCCTCGGATTCGGCTATGACTGGGACCGGGAGCTCGCCACCTGCGATCCGGACTACTACCGCTGGGAGCAGTGGCTCTTCACGCGGCTGATGGAACAGGGTCTGGCCTATCGGGCCAAGGCCCTGGTCAACTGGGACCCCGTCGATCAGACGGTACTCGCGAACGAGCAGGTGATCGACGGCAGGGGCTGGCGCTCCGGCGCGCCGGTGGAGAAGCGCGAGATCGAGCAATGGTCGGTGCGCGTCACCGACTACGCCGAGGAGCTGCTGCGGGCCCTCGACACCCTGGATGGCTGGCCGGAGCAGGTGCGCACCATGCAGCGTAACTGGATCGGCCGCTCCGAGGGGGTCTACATGGAGTTCGGGATCGCCGGCTCCGACGAGCGGCTGGGGATCTACACCACCCGCCCGGACACCCTGATGGGCGTGACCTATGTGGCGGTGGCCGCCGAGCACCCCCTGGCCCGCCGAGCCACCGAGTCGGACCCCAGCGTTGCTGCCTTCGTCGAAGAGTGCCGCCATGGCGGGGTCTCCGAGGCCGAGATCGAGACAATGGAGAAGCGTGGACACCCCTTGGGGCTCGACGCCATCCACCCGGTGACCGGCGAGCCGGTACCCATCTTCGCCGCCAACTTCGTGCTCATGGGGTATGGCACCGGGGCGGTCATGGCCGTCCCCGCCCACGATCAGCGGGACTGGGAATTTGCCGAAAAGTATGCCATCCCCAAGCGCCAGGTCATCCACTCCGTCGACGACAGCCCCTGCGGCATCGCCACCGGGGCCTATGTGGAAAAGGGTGTCCTTCGGAGTTCGGGCCCCTTCGACGGCCTGACCTCGGACCAGGCCTTCGACGCCATCGCGAACTGGCTGGAGGACCGCGGCAAGGGCCACAAACGGGTGAACTACCGACTGCGCGACTGGGGCGTCTCCCGCCAGCGTTACTGGGGCTGCCCCATCCCGGTGGTGCGCACCGCCGACGGCGGCGTGCGCCCGGAGACCAATCTCCCGGTCCTCCTGCCCGAGGATGTCATCGTCGACGGCTCCGGCTCCCCCCTAAAAAAGATGGAATCCTTCTCGAAGCTCGCCAACGGCGAGATTCGAGAGACCGACACCTTCGATACCTTCGTCGAGTCGAGCTGGTACTACGCCCGCTACTGCTCCCCCGACTGCGCCACCGCCATGCTGGACGAGCGCGCCCGCTACTGGCTGCCGGTGGACCAGTACGTGGGCGGGATCGAGCACGCGGTCCTGCACCTGCTCTATGCCCGCTTCTTCCACAAGCTCATGCGGGACCAGGGCCTGGTGGACTGCGACGAGCCCTTCACCCGGCTCCTCACCCAGGGCATGGTGGTCGCGGAGACCTGGTACCGGGAGGACACCGAGGGCCGCAAGGAGTGGTTCAACCCGGCGGACGTGGATGTGACCCGCGACGACAAGGGCCGCCTGGTCGGCGCCGTTCTCAGAGCGGACGGTCAGCCGGTCCGCTTCGGCGGCATCGAGAAGATGTCCAAGTCCAAGAACAACGGCGTGGACCCGGAGACCCTGACCGCCCGCTATGGGGCCGACACGGTGCGCCTCTACACCATGTTCACCTCCCCCCCGGACCAGTCCCTGGAGTGGAACGACGAGGGGGTGGAGGGGGCCTACCGCTTCCTCAAGCGCCTCTGGGCCCTGGCGGTCGGCAAGGCGGAGCGCATCCAGGCCTCCGCCGAGCCGATGAACCTGGACGAGGACTCGGCGGCGGTCCGCCGGGAGGTCCACGCGGCCCTCAAGAAGGCCCTGTTCGACTACCAGCGCCAGCAGTTCAACACCGTGGTCTCCGCCTGCATGACCATGGTCAACGCACTCTATCGACTTGACGACAGCCCCGCCGGGCTGGCCGTGCTCCGGGAGGGCCTGAGCATCTGCCTGCGGCTCCTGGGGCCCATTGCCCCCCATGTTACCCATCACCTGTGGCGGGAGCTCCGCTTCGGCGACGACATCCTCAACGCCCCCTGGCCGGCGGTGGACGAGTCGGCCCTGCGCCAGGCGAGCATCGAGTACGTGGTCCAGGTCAACGGCAAGGTGCGCGGGAAGATCTCAGTGCCGGTCGAGGCGGACCAGTCAGCGGTGGAGTCCGCGGCCCTGGGCAGCGCGGCGGTGCAGCGATTTACCGAGAGCATGCGGGTGCGCAAGGTGATCGTGGTGCCGGGCAGGCTCGTGAACGTGGTGGCAGGCTAGGTCCCCTTGGTCTGGATCCGTCGAATCGCAGTCAAAGGGGCCATGACGATTCCGCCCTTGGCTCGCGTCCCGCTTCCCGCTTGGCTCATCCTCGCGGCGGCCTTCGTCGCGACGACGCTCGCCGGATGCGGCTTCCACCTGCGCGGGGCGGTGGAGATCCCCCCTGAGCTCAACCCCCTGTACATCCAGGCGGCGCCCGGCTCCCCGGTGCGGCGGGCCATCGAGGACCAGCTCACCGGCGGCTCCGTGAGGCTGGCATCGGGCCCCGGCCCCGCGAAGCTCATCCTGCGGATCCTGTCCGAGACCCGTTTCTCGCGGGTCGCGGCGGTGGACTCCAGCGGCAAGGTCCTGGCCTACGAGCTGCACTACCTGGCGCGCTTCGATGCGGTCGGCAAGGACGGCAAGGAGCGGGTGCCGCCCCAGACCCTGGACCTGGTACGCACCTTCGATAACCCGGACGTGGAGGTCCTGGGAAAACAGCTCGAGGAGGAGCTGATCTTCCAGGACTTTGCCACCGAGGCCGCCGACCGCATCCTGATGCGCCTGCGCGCCGTGCTTACCTGACCCGCCAACCCCGTGCGCCTGCGCTTCAATCAGCTCCCCGCCCAACTCGCCCGAGGTCTCGCCCCCCTGTATCTCGTCTGCGGCGACGAGCCTTACCAGCTTGGCGAGGCGGCCAGGCTGGTACGGGTGCAGGGCCGCGCCCAGGGGTTCGATGAGCGGGAGGTGCTGGATGCGGACGCCGGTTTCGACTGGGGGGCACTGGCCGCGACTGCGTCCGCCCTGTCCCTCTTCTCCACCCGCAAGCTGATCGATCTGCGGATCCTGACCCCGAAGCTCGGCAAGGAGGGGGGGGAGGCCATCCGCGCTTACTGCGCCCGGCCCTGCACGGACAATCTGCTCCTCATGGTCGCCCCGGCCCTGGACCGCAAGGAGCTGGATACCCAGTGGGCAAAGACGGTGGACGCGGCGGGGGCCATCGTCCAGGTCTGGCCGCTGAAGGGCCGGGAGCTCGTCCAGTGGCTGGGGGAGCGCCTCAGCGCCGTCGGGTTGCGCCCAGGCCCGGGCGTGACCGAGCTCCTCGCCGAACGCTCCGAGGGGAACCTGCTCGCCGCCGTCCAGGAGGTCGAGAAGCTACGCCTCCTGCGGGAGCCCGGGTCCCTTGCCCTCGATGACCTGCTGGGCAACCTGGCCGACAGCGCCCGCTTCGACCTCTTCGCCCTCACCGACGCCGCCCTGGCCGGCGATCGGGCCCGCACCCAGCGCATCCTCCATGTCCTGCGCGCCGAGGGGACCGCCAGCACCCTGATCCTGTGGGCCCTGGCCCGGGACATCCGCATGCTCGCCCAGGCGGCCG
>JBGSUY010000542.1:0-13697 GCA_041753195.1 Chromatiaceae bacterium | reverse complement strand
GTCCTCACCACCGGCGGCGGGGCCCTCAACCCCACCTGGGAGACGATCCGCCGCCGCGCCCTGGGCGTTCAGGTCGTCGCGGCCACCCACCAAGAGGCGGCCTTTGGGGCCGCGCTGCTGGCGCTCAAAGGCGCCGACACTTGGGTGCCTGGCTGAACGGTGGTCGGCGCCTCCGGTTCTACCCGCGGGTGGTGGATCCAGGTTGACAGCCCCGACCAATGGGTATTATCGTATTTGCGAATCGTTCTCATTACCGATCAACCCGACCTGACGCCCAGCAGGAGACGCCATGCAGCCCTTGTCCCAAACCGCTGACCAAAACCTCCGCCGGCAGGATCCCTCGGCAGCCCTGTCCGATCTGCCGATGATCCGCAGTCGGGATCTGCTCCGGGGCGGGCACCTGATCCTGATCGAGCACGCTGGGGACCGCTACTACCTGCGCATGACCCGCAACAACAAGTTGATCCTGACCAAGTAGCCCTTCCCCGAGCCCTTGCCCCGCCAGCCCTTCGGGCCTCTGGGTCCAAGCCGCGAGCCGGGTGTTTCACTCGCTTTCCGATATCCTTGAGGAGACACACGGCATGCACGATCCATCCTGTACCCGAGATCCCTTGCTGCCCACTGGCCCGGAGCAATTACCCGTTGCGCCCGGTGCCCTGCGAGTCGGCCTCGGCATTCTGATCAGCCGCTATCTTCGGGAGGGCTCGGCGGAGCTGGCCCGATCGGTGGTGGCTCACCTGGAGGCCCTGTGCCAGGACCCGGAGTTGCGGGATGCGGACCAGTTCTGCGCCTACCGGAGGCTGGCCCGCCACTGGCGTTGGCTGTCCGAGCAGCACGGCGATTCCAAGAGGGGCAGCCCGCTGTCTCGGGGAAGCCGCCTTGGGGCTCAGGCCTGACCTTGACCCTTCATGCGGGTGACGGAGAGCCGTGCCTCGATGATCGGCGCATCCCCGGCGCCCTTGCTGGTCTGGCGCAGGGGGCACACGTCGCTGGCGTCCCGGCCCACCGCTACCCGGATGTAGGTGTCGTCCGCCAAGAGACCCAGGGCCGGATCGAAGCCACGCCAGCCGGCCCCGGGAATCAGGGCCTCCACCCAGTGGTGCAGGGTCTGGGGCCTGGCCTCGGCGCCCTCCGGTGCCTCCTCGTCCGGTTCGAAATAGGCCGCATCCTGATAGCCGGAGACGAAGCGGGCCGGCACGCCCCAGCGGCGCAGCAGGGCGATCAGTAGATGAGAGAGGTCCGAGGCCGTCCCGCGACCGGCATCGAAGAGGGCAGGGAGTGCCGCGACCGAGTCCTTCTCCTCGGGGTCATATTCGGCGACACCCTGGACCCAGGCGAAGGCCTTTCTGACCTGGTCCAGGAGGTGCGTACCCGGTCGGCACTCCGGCACCGCCCCTCCGGCAATCTCATCGGGTAGGGCCGCCGTGAGGGCCCCCTGATGGAGCACGAAGTCCCAGAGCCGTGGCGCCTCGTGGAGGCTATGGGCCAGCCAGGACTCTTCCCGAGCGGGGTCCACGGGGGCGAAATCGAAGGGGTTTGAGAGCCGGGTCTCCACCTCGGCGCTCAGCCGAAAACTCAGCTCCTGATGGGCCCCCAGCACCGCAAAGTGGTGGGTCAGGTTTCCAAAGCCGTCGTGGCGAGCGACCGCCGGGGCTTCGGGCGTCACCCCAAGCTCTAGCCGCGCCAGGGACTGGCCCTCGTCGGACCAAGGGGCCAGCCGGATCTGCACATGATGCTCCCGGACCGGGACAGGGTAGAGGATGCGGCACTCGTACTCGATCCCGTACCTCACTGGCCGCTCTCCCCCTTAGACACCGGGCTCACAGGTCATCCCCCCAGGTCATCTCACAGGTGGGCCTCAAAATAGTCTCCTTGCAGGGCTGCGGTGAGGGCAGCGAGCAGGGCGAGGAACTGATCGAGATATTCGTGCAGGCCTTGATCCAGGATGCCCTGGGGCGTAGCACCGTGCAGGTGGGCGCTCAGGGCCTGCATTGCCTCGTGGACGGCCCCCTGGGACACGGAGCCAATGCGCTCGAGTGCCTTGTTCATTCCGTCCAGACAATAGGCCAGGGAGCGTGGGAAGTCCGAGTTCAGGACCGTGAACTCCACCACATCGATGGGGCGGATACCGCTCTGGTACATGCGCCGGTAAGCCTCGAACCCGGACAGGGACTTGAGCAGTGCACCCCATTGATAGAAATCCAGGGGGGAGCCCACCATGCTGACATCCGGTAGCAGTAGGTGATAGCGTACGTCCAGGATCCGGGCGGTCATGTCTGCACGCTCCTGGAGGCTGCCGAGCACCGTGAACCCATAGGCTTCGCCCCGCATCATGGTGCTCTGGGCGAGCCCGAAAAAGGTCGCCACCTCCCGGTGGACATAGGAGTAAAACTCCGCTGCCCGCCAGGGCTGCAGGGTCGTCTTGAGGTGCTTGTCGACGGCGAGCCAGAACTCGTTGAGGGCCTCCCACATCTCGTTGGAGATGCGGTCTCGGACCACCCGGGCGTTTTCCCGAGCCAGGCGCAGGCTGTTGTAGAGCGACCCCGGGTTGTCCCGCTCCTGGGTCAACAGATGGATGACCCGCTGCACCGTCACCCGCTTGTCGGGATAACGCTGGGGATAGAGCTCGTCGGCTCCGACGATATTAAGCAGCGGCTGCCACTGGCCCTCCTCGGTGGCGCCCTCGTCCGCCTCCAGCATGTAAACGACATTGATGTCCAGGATGCGCGCCGTACCGTCGGCGCGCTCCAGGTTGCGCGTCATCCAGTAGAGGGATTCGCCAATGCGGCTCAGCATGGTGATTCGGCCGGGCTCAGTCCGCGAGCACCCAGGTGTCCTTGCTGCCGCCCCCCTGAGAGGAGTTCACCACCAGGGATCCCTTGGTCATGGCCACCCGGGTGAGGCCGCCGGGGACCACTTGGATACCGTCCCCATAGATGATGAAGGGGCGCAGGTCCAGGTGCCTGGACTCCAGCTCCCCATCCAGATAGCAGATGTGGCGCGAGAGCTGGACCACAGGCTGGGCTATGTAGTTGCGGGGATTGTCCTCGATCTTCTTGGCGAACTCGGCCCGCTGGCCGGTGGTAGAGGAGGGCCCCATGAGCATGCCGTAGCCGCCGGACTCTGCCACCGCCTTCACCACCATCCGCTCCATGTTGTCGAGCACATAGGCCCGATCCTGGGGGTCGGTCATCTGGTAGGTGGGCACGTTCTGCAGGATGGGTGCCTCGCCCAGGTAATAGCGAATGATCTCGGGCACATAGGCATAGACCGCCTTGTCGTCGGCGATGCCGCTGCCCGGGGCGTTCACCAGGGCCACGTTGCCGGCGCGCCAGGCGTCGATGACCCCGGCCACCCCGAGGGCCGATTCGGGGCGGAATACCAGGGGGTCCAGGAAGTCGTCGTCCACCCGCCGGTAGATCACGTCCACCCGGCGCAGGCCATGGGTGGTCTTGAGATAGACCTTGTCGTTCTTGCACACCAAATCCCGGCCCTCCGCCAGTTCCACCCCCATCTCCTTGGCGAGGAAGGTGTGCTCGAAATAGGCGGAGTTATAGATCCCGGGGGTCAGGACCACGATGGTCGCGTCGTCGGCGCCGCGGGGAGAGAGGAAGCGTAGGGCCTGGAGCAGCAGGGCCGGGTAGTGCTCCACCCGGCGCACCCGGTAGCGGGTGAAGAACTCCGGGAGGATGCGTCGCTCCACGATCCGGTTCTCGATCATGTAGGAGACCCCGGACGGGGTGCGCAGGTTGTCCTCCAAGACCAGGTAGCGCCCCGCCTCGTCGCGGATCAGGTCGACCCCGCTGATGTGGGTGTAGATGTCGTGGGGCGGGTCAATATCCATGATCTCGCGACGGAAGTCCTTTCCGCGGTAGATCAGCTCAGGGGGCACCACCCCGTCCTTCAAAATGCGCTGGCCGTGGTAGAGGTCCTTGAGGAAGAGGTTCAGGGCCCGGATCCGCTGCTTGAGTCCCGCCTCCAGCAGGTCCCATTCGGCGGCGGTGATGATGCGCGGCAGGATATCGAAGGGCCAGACCCGTTCGATCCCCTCCTCATTGGAATAGACGGTGAAGGTGACCCCTTCGGTGTGGAGCGCCAGGTGGGCCTCCCTGGCCTTGGCCCCCAGGATCTGCTGTCCCGTGGTCTGGATGTGCTCCCACATGGGCAGATAGTGCGCCCGGGGTCGGAAATCATCCTGGTAGAACTCGTGGTACGCCATGGGGGGCGCCTGGGTGCCGGACGACCCTTGGAACTGGCCGGCGCCGTTGGACTGGATCTGCCTCAGCATGGTGCGGCTGTCTGATGACACAGGGATGACTAGCTGACGCCGAGCATAATTCGTTCCAATCCGCATGAGACTGTGCCGTGGGAGCGGCCCTAGAGGACGGGGTAGGCAGGGGCGCCCCACATACAGGCGTGTCTCGACCACCGCCTTGAGTGGGAACAACGCGAGATCCGTTCGCTTCACTGCCGCCTGCCCCAGGATCGGGCAGGGATGCCTCTTCCAGGGCCGAATTGGTGCGCCTTTCGGCTCGCGGACCGCGGCCGTTCCTTCCCCGCGCGGCGGCCGACCGTGCCCCGGTCCGCCCGGTACCTCCACCCGCACAGCGCGCCCCGGCCGGGAACCGTCGCGCATCGGCCACACCCATGGCGAATGCGGACTGGGCCGCAACTTATATTGCCAGTGTGACCCAATGCCGCCGCAAGGCGGAATGAGATCCGAATTCGGCGGCAGAACCTTGCCTGCTGCTATTTGGTGCCCAGACGTTCGGTTGCCTGCATCCAGGCCTGAGAATCGTGTAAGTGCGATGCGCGTCATTTTCCCCGCGCGGATAGAGGCCCGAAGTGGGCAAGGGTTTACGTTTGCCCTTCCTCGCTTCCATCACACTAGTCGCGAAGTCGAGGCCCAGACTCAATTCCGAGTACCAGGGTCGCCATTCAGATGGGACAAAGCACCGTCGATGGTTTGCGCCGGAGCTGTGACGCACTCCAGAGCGCCGTGGCTTGTCTCGAGGAATGCGGTCTGGGCCGATGGACCCGCCCTTACGGGGCCCGTTCGCATCAACTTGATCTAAGCAGGTAGGGTTATGGCAGTGAAAGAGAACTTCGAGCAGTTCCTCTCAAGGCGCGGCGTATCGCGACGGGCATTTCTGAAGTTCTGCGCCGTCACGAGCTCGGCCCTCGCCCTTCCGGCTCAGAAGGCGGCAGTGTTCGCGGCGGCCCTCGCCGCTTCCCCCAGACCGGCCGTGCTTTGGCTCTCGGGGCAGGAGTGCACGGGTTGCAGCGAGTCGCTGCTGCGTTCCTATGAGCCCACGGTCGAGACCCTGATCCTCGGTCACCTTTCACTCGACTACCACAACACCTTGATGGCGCCTGCGGGGGTGTACGCCGAGGCCTCCCGGGACGCGGTGCTGCTGGACGCGGGCATTCCCTATGTGGTGGTAATCGACGGATCGATTCCGCTGAATGATAACGGATTCTGGTCGGCGATCGGCGGCCGCTCGGCCCTCGATGTCATGAGCGAGGCCGTCGCTGGCGCGGCGCTTGTGCTGGCGGTTGGAAACTGCTCCGCCTATGGCGGACTTGCCGCCGCCAAGCCCAATCCATCAGGAGCCTTCGGCGTTGATAGCCTTATGCGGCAGGGCCTGATGGCCACCAAGCCCCTGATCAACATCCCCGGCTGTCCCCCTAATCCGGAGGTGCTGACCGGAACCATCGCCCACTTCCTGGCCTTTGGAACCGTCCCGGAGCTGGACGATGCGCTGCGCCCAAGGGTGTATTACGGGAAGACGGTGCACGATTGCTGCAGCCGAATCGATCACTTCAGAAACGAGCAGTTCGCGCTCGCATTCGATGACGACGGCGCGCGCAAGGGCTATTGCCTCGCGCTCCTGGGGTGCCGGGGTATGACCACGCGGAACGCCTGCAGCTCACTCAAGTGGAACCAGGGGACCAGCTATCCGATGTATTCCGGTCACGGCTGCATCGGCTGTTCGGAGCCCAATTTTTGGGACAAATCTGATCTCTACAGGGATGAGGGCGCCGCGCCCGATCCCGACGGTATCTGCGTGGCGCCCCCGGTGCCGCCGATCCGCTGACTCCTTAAAGGCAGAACAATCGCATCGGGCCCCTCCGCGGGGCCCGATGTCCCCATTGACGAGCAATAAGATTGGAGGAGCAAGATGGGCATCGTCGTCGTGGATCCGGTCACGCGCATCGAAGGGCACCTGCGAATCGAGGCTGAGGTGGATGCAACGGGCACCATCACCCGAGCCTCGAGCTGCGGAACCATGGTACGCGGTATCGAGAAGATCATGCAGGGGCGCGACCCTCGGGACGCCTGGGCCTTCACCCAGCGCATCTGCGGGGTCTGCACCACCTCTCACGGCATCGCTTCGGTGCGGGCCGTGGAGGATGCGCTCCAGATCGCCATTCCGGAGAACGCGGAGATTATCCGCAACCTGATGAATGGGGCTCAGTACGTCCAGGACCACGTGGTCCACTTCTACCACCTGCATGCCCTGGATTGGGTGGATGTAGTCTCGGCCCTGAGCGCCGATCCGGCGGAGACGGCCAGGATCCAGCAATGCATCAGCGCCTGGCCGAACAACACGGCCGAGCATTTCGCCGCTACCCAGCAGAGGCTGAAGTCCTTCGCCGATACGGGTCAGCTCGGTATCTTCAACAACGGCTACTGGGGTCATCCGGAATACAAGCTTCCCCCGGAGATTAATCTACTGGCGGTCACCCACTATCTGGAGGCCCTCGCCTGGCAGCGGGATATCGCCAAGGTCCACGCGATCTTCGGCGGCAAGAACCCCCACCCGAGCTTCGCGGTGGGAGGCATGCCCTGCGCCGTCAGCACCGAGGACAATGCCACGGCGGTGAATGGCCAGAGCCTGAGCCTCGTCGGGGAGATCATCGCCCAGGCCCGCACCTTCGTCGATCAGGTCTACATCCCGGACCTCCTGGCCATCGCCCGCTTCTACAAGGACTGGGCGACCAGGGGAGAGGGCCTCGGTAACTTCCTGTGCTTCGGTGACTTCCCGCAGTACGACGTCAACGACGAGACGACCTTCTTCTTTCCGCGTGGGGCCATCCTCGAGCGTGATCTTTCCAGCGTGCTGCCGGTGGATCTGAACGATACGGCCCAGGTGCAGGAGCTCATCAGCCACTCCTGGTACGACTACTCGGGCGGCAAGAACGCCGCGCTCCACCCCTACCAGGGCGAGACCAACCCGCGTTATTCGGGTCCCACCAGCACCTACACGAATCTGGACCTGGACGCCGAGTACTCCTGGCTGAAATCACCGCGCTGGCGCGGGTTCCCCATGGAAGTGGGTCCTCTAGCCCGCGTCCTGATGATGTTCGCCACGGGCAACACGGTGGTTCAGGACACGGTGAACTCGATGCTCTCGCAGCTCAAGCTGCCCCTGACCGCCCTGTTCTCGACCCTGGGCCGCACTGCCGCGCGCGGTATCGAATGCAAGGCGTTGGCGGACCAGATGTCGGTCTGGCACGAACGTCTGATGAGCAACCTCGCCGGCGGGGATCAGTCGGTATTCGATGACAGCCGGTTCCGGCCGAGCACCTGGCCGCGACAGTCCCAGGGCGTGGGTTTCTTGGAAGCCCCGCGGGGCGCCCTTGCCCACTGGATCGTCATCAACAATGGGCGGATCGGCAACTACCAAGCGGTGGTACCCACCACCTGGAACGCGGGCCCGCGGGATCACAATGGGCTGGAAGGCCCCTACGATGCCGCCCTCAAGGGGCACACACTGCATGACCCCCAGCAACCACTGGAGATCCTGCGCACCATCCATAGCTTCGATCCCTGCATGGGGTGCGCGGTGCATCTGGCCGATCCGGATGGGGACTCCCTCCTCACGGTCAAGGTCCAGTGACAGGGGGCAAGACCATGCACAACACGAGCACTCTACGCCTCGCGGCGGTTGGCCTTACCGCCCTCATGGCGGGGACCTGGACTGCGACTGCCCTGGCGCAGCGCAGCTACGGGGCGAACGTCGACAGCTACTGCGTCGCTCAAGGCAGGGTGGCGCCGATCCAGGGCGATTGTTCCGTATGCCATACCGCAAATTACGGGGCCCGCGTGGATCCGGAGTGGGGCTGGTACCTCGCCGGCCAAGCCAGCAGCAACGGCTGGATCAACTTCTGCGGGTCGGTCGTTACGAACGGCCCGCCGGATGGCATCATCGCCTCGCCCGCGTCCGACCTGGGGATCGTCGTCGGTGTGGCGGTGAATTTCGCAGGGTCCGCCACCGATCCGGACGGCGATCCGGTGTCGTACAACTGGGCCTTCCCAGGCGGCAGCCCGAGCAACTCGACGGCCCAGAACCCCGGTAACGTCACCTACGGCACCGCGGGCACCTTCACAGCCACCCTGGTGGTCTCCGACAACCACGGCAATTCCGACCTCAGCCCGGCCACGCGGATCATCACCGTGCAGCCGGCGCCGACCCCGAACACCCCGCCGAACGGGACCATCACCGCCCCGGCGTCCAGCCTGACGGTAATCCAAGGCGAGACCCTGACCTTCGCAGGTTCCGGCCATGACGCGGAAGGCGATGCGCTCAAATTCCACTGGGACTTTGGAGGCGCGGCCGCCGACTCCTCGTCGCAGAATCCGGGCGCGGTGCAGTTGAACGTCGTGGGGATCTTCACGGTCAGCTTGACCGTAACGGACAGCCGAGGCGCGGCCGACCCGACACCGGACTCCCGCACCATCACCGTACAGCCTCGAACACCAACGGGGCCAGCCTGCACCGATGCTGACGGGGACCTGTACAGCTCCGAGGGAGGCATCTGCGGTCCAGTGGACTGCAACGACGCTGCCGCGGCGGTCAACCCGGGGGCCAGCGAGTCCTGCGCGGACGGGATCGACAATGATTGCGATGGTCTGACTGACGGCGCGGACGCCGAGTGCAACGGAAGCGACTGCATCGGTTCGCTCCTTGACGGACGTGGCGACGGTCCGTCCCTGTCCCTCCAATACAGTCAGGAGGCGGACCGTGATCCGGCGTCGAAACTCGACGGGGCCGTGGTATCCGGGAAGCTGTACGTGTTCGTACCTTCGGTTTCGGCCATCGTCCAGGTCCGCTACTACCTGGATGGCCAACTGCGCCAGACCGAGGACCAGGCCCCCTGGGACCTCGCTGGTGGCACCACGGCGGCGGCGAACCCCCTCGATACGCGCGCGCTGACCGACGGGACTCACGACATCCTCGCTGAGATCAGCCTCGAAACCGGCCAGACCGTCGCGACGCAAGCGGGCTTCGTGGTGAACAACGGGGTCGCGAAAACCATCGAGATCGGGCGCGCCATCTGGGATTCGGAGAAGCGCAAGCTCAAAGTCGAGGGTCTCTGGCCCACGCTCGGTGCCCTGGCCACAGTCAGCAACGCCCGGACTGGGGCAGTGCTTGGGACGACCACGGTACGTAACAAAGACGGCCGGCTGGCTTATAAATTCGTGCGCTCCGGTCTCGACGCGGTCCCGTGTCGGGTGCGGGTCGAGATCGACGGCCGCTTCGGCGAGCGGGACGTGTCGAGGGCCCCGGCGAACTGTGAGGGGGGAGTCACCCCCCCGCCGGTCAACCGTTCGCCCATCGCGGGCAATGATTTCTCGGCGACCGATGAGGATGTCAGTCTCTCGATTTCGGTGCTGGGCAACGACAGTGATCCGGACCGCGATCCTCTGGCGCTCGCATCCGTCGGCGCGGCCTCAGTTGGCACGGTTGAGCAGGTGGGCGGCTCGGTCACCTACAAGCCGCGCCTCGACTGGTCCGGGGTCGATAGCTTCACCTACACCGTAGCGGATGGCCGCGGCGGCTCCGACACGGCGACGGTCACCGTCACGGTCCGGGCGGTCAATGACCCGCCGGTGGCGGCAGCCGACAGCGCGACGACGGCCTATGGCACCATTGTGACGATCAACGTCCTCGCCAATGACACCGATGCCGACGGGGACGCCCTGACGCTGAGCCAGGTGTCTCCCGGCGCCGGCGGCAGCACTAGCGTCAACGGGAGCGGCGTGACCTATAGCCCAAACAGCGGGTTCAGCGGCGCTGACAGCTTCAGCTACACCGTCTCCGATGGGCAGGGCGGGAGCGCGACGGCGACGGTCTCGGTTCAGGTGCAGAGTCCTCCTCCGCCTTCGGCGCTGGCGGTGCGACTCACCGAACTGCGCTGGAGCTCCGGCGACCGAAAGCTCACCGGTAAGGGCAGCGGTGCCCCAGGCAACGTCACGCTGACCGTCCTCAACGCCGATACCGGCGCGTCACTGGGTACCGTCAAGACCAGTAGAGAAGGCCGCTTCGAGCTTGAGATGCGCCTCGCGGCGGCGCCCTGTCGGGTCCAGGTCCGCTACCAGACCCGGCTGAGCTCGGCCTATCGGGTGACCGGCGCCCCGTGCAGGTGAGCGGACGGCGATCGGGGCGAGGATAGGAGGGTTGGCTCGGGGTTTCCCCGGTGGGGGAGACCTCGAGCCGCCACCCCGGGGCATCCCCAAACCTGTCCCTCAGCCAGTGCCTTCAATCAAGACGGTGCGCGCTGCAGGGTTTGCCCGCATGGCCATTGGCTGACCCCGAGGCCCCAGGGAAGCGCTCGGGTCATCCTCGCGCGGACGCTGATCCTCTCGGTCATCGGGCCGTTGCGTGGACCGCCCCCAAGGTGGGGCGCGATCGCTGCCAAGTGCCTGATCTGCGCCCCATTCTGGGGCATAAACCAACATGGACTCCCGGCCGCCGCTGCGGCTACCATGCAACGCCTTCGCTGGAACGATTCCTGCGATCCCCTCGCCATCTCCCAGCCGCCACCCCGGAGTCCGGACGCCCATGTCGATCCTCGTCGCCATCAACCACAAGACCGAGTACCGATTCGACCGCCTGGTGTCCCTCTCGCCCCACGTGGTGCGCCTGCGTCCGGCCCCCCACTGCCGCACCCCGATCAGGAGCTACTCGCTCAAGATCGAGCCCGCGCAGCACTTCCTGAACTGGCAGCAGGATCCCTTCGGCAACTACCTGGCCCGGCTGGTCTTCCCGGAGAAGACACGCAAGCTCACCGTGGAGGTGGACGTGATCGCAGAGATGATCACGATCAACCCCTTCGACTTCTTTCTGGAGGAGTACGCCTACAAGTTCCCCTTTGAGTACGACCCCCAGCTCACCAAGGAGCTGACCCCCTATCTGGAGGTCAAGGAGGACGGCCCGCTCTTGAACCAGTGGCTCGCTGGGGTCGACCGCACCCCGCGGGAGACCGTCTATTTCCTGGTGGACCTGAACAAGCGGCTCCACGAGGCAATAGGCTACGTGATCCGCATGGAGCCGGGTATTCAGACCTGCGAGGAATCCTTAAGCCTGGCCAAGGGCTCCTGCCGGGACTCCGCCTGGCTCCTGGTGCAGATCCTGCGGCACCTGGGCTTTGCGGCCCGCTTCGTCTCCGGTTACCTGGTCCAACTCACCGCGGACGTCAAATCCCTGGATGGGCCTTCGGGGCCAGAGAAGGATTTCACCGACCTGCACGCCTGGACCGAGGTCTTCCTCCCCGGGGCCGGCTGGGTGGGCCTGGATCCCACCTCCGGCCTCTTCGCCGGCGAGGGCCACATCCCGCTCGCCGCCTCCCCGGACCCCTTGAGCGCCGCCCCCATCACCGGGGCCACGGACCCCTGCGAGGTGGAGTTTTACTTCCACAACGAGGTCCGGCGCATCCACGAGGACCCGCGGGTTACCAAGCCCTACACCGACGAACAGTGGCAGGCCATCGAGGCCCTGGGTCACCAGGTGGACGCGGAGCTCGCGGCCAACGACGTACGCCTGACCATGGGGGGCGAACCCACCTTCGTCTCCATCGACGACATGGAAGGGGCCGAGTGGAACACCGCGGCGCTGGGGCCCACCAAGAAGCTCCTGGCGGAGGACCTGCTGCTGCGTCTCAAGGGCCGCTTCGCCCCAGGGGGCCTGCTGCACATCGGCCAGGGCAAGTGGTACCCGGGCGAGCCGCTTCCCCGCTGGGCCCTTTCCTGTTATTGGCGCAAGGACGGTGAGCCCGTGTGGCGGGACGACGCCCTGTTCGGTAAGGAGACCACGACCTACGGCCACGGGCCGGCGGAGGCCGAGCGCTTCGTCCGCACCCTGGCCCGGCACCTGGGTGTGGATCCGGACCACGCGGCGCCTGCCTTCGAGGACGTCTGGTACTACCTCTGGAAGGAGCAGCGCCTGCCGGCCAACGTGGACCCATTGGACAACAAGCTCAAGGACCCCAACGAGCGCAAGCGCATTGCCCGGCTCTTCGACCAGGGCCTCAACCAGGTGGCGGGCTATGCCCTCCCGCTTCGCTGGTGGGGCTTCGGGGCTGAAGGGGGCTGGAAGAGCGGTCGCTGGACCTTCAGGGATGGGCGCCTCTTCCTGATCCCGGGGGACTCCCCCATGGGCTTCCGCCTGCCCTTAGACGCGCTCCCCTATGTCCCCGAGGGCGAGCTGGACCAGGTGCCGGAGCGCAACCCCTTCGAGCCCGTCTCCCCCCTGCGCTCACCCTATGACGAGGTTGCGCGGCGCTACAGCCGCCTGGTGGAGCCCGCCCAGGCCCCCCAGACGCTGCGCGAGCAGGGGGCCGCGCCCCGGGACATCGCTGCCCGCTACGGCCGACTCACCCCCCTCGACGCCTCCCGCCAGGCCCAGCACGCCCAGGTGCCCATGCCGGACGACCTGCACCCGGACCTGGTGCGCACTGCACTGTGCATCGAGCCCCGGGAGGGTCGGCTCTACTGCTTCCTTCCCCCGCTGACCCACCTGGAGCACTGGTTGGACTTGGCCCTGTGCCTGGAGGACACGGCGGCCGAGCTTGGGATGCCCATCATCATCGAGGGCTACGAGGCTCCTCGGGACCCGCGCCTCTACAAGCTCGCCGTCACCCCGGACCCGGGTGTCATCGAGGTCAACATCCACCCGGCCGAGAGCTGGGACCAGATGGTGCGCGACACCCACGTCCTCTACGAGGAGGCGCGCCTGGCCCGCCTCGGCACCGAGAAGTTCATGCTCGACGGGCGCCACACCGGAACCGGGGGTGGCAACCATGTGACGCTGGGAGGCCCGACCCCGGCGGACAGCCCGCTACTCCGCCGCCCCGACCTGGTGCAAAGCCTGATCACCTACTGGCAGCACCACCCGAGCCTCTCCTACCTCTTCTCGGGGCTCTTCATCGGCCCCACCAGCCAGGCCCCGCGGGTGGACGAGGCCCGGGACGACCGCCTCTTCGAGCTCGCCATCGCCTTCCAGCAGATGCCCCCCAGCGAGATCGGGCGCGAGGTGCCCCAGCCCTGGGTCGTGGACCGGGTGCTCCGCAACCTGCTCACCGACGTCACCGGCAACACCCACCGCACCGAGTTCTGCATCGACAAGCTCTACTCGCCTGACTCGGCCGCGGGGCGCCAGGGCCTGGTGGAGTTCCGCGCCTTCGAGATGCCGCCCCACGCGCGCATGAGCCTGGCCCAGATGAGCCTGCTGCGCGCCCTGGTGGCGCGCTTCTGGAAAGAGCCCTATCGGCGCAAGCCCGTGCGCTGGGGCACCGAGCTGCACGATCGGTTCCTCTTGCCCCACTTCGTGCGCCAGGACTTCGAGGACGTGATCTGCGATCTGCGCCGAGCCGGCTACCCCTTCGAGATGGCCTGGTTCGAGCCCTTCTTC
>JBGSUY010000541.1:0-2483 GCA_041753195.1 Chromatiaceae bacterium | reverse complement strand
GGGCCAGCAGCACCGGCAGCGACAGCTCCGCGGCGGTGCTGAGCCAGGCGGCGGCCACCGGCGGCAGCAGGGGCACGGCGTATTCGTACTCGAACAGCGCCAAGGTGGAGGACCAGGACTGGATCTTGACCAGTCCGGAGTCGAAGAACACCTCGGCGACGTACAGCCGCAACCCCAAGTCCACCAGGGGCGCGACGAGATGCAGGGCGCGGGTGAAGGCGCAATAGAGTGAGCTCAGGCGCCGGTACATCGGTGTCATCTCCGATTCAAATAGAGCACTGGTAGCCTGAATGGAGCGCAGCTGAATCCAGGTGCCGGGCCCCGGATTGCGCTGTCGCTTCATCCGGGCTACGTCCTGGCCGAGGTGGCGGCTTCCCGCCGGCTGGAAGCCGGCTCCACGGGTCCCCCAAGTTGCGCGACCATGCGCTCTGCCACCCGGAAGGCATTGGCATAGATGGTCCAGGTGTGGGGGACGGACCCTCCGGTGGGCATGAAGCTGCCGTCGGTGACGAACAGGTTCTCGCAGTCGTGGGCGCGGCAGTCGGGGTCCAGCACACTGGTCGCCGGGTCCCGCCCGAAGCGGCAGCCGCCGGCCTGGAGGTTGGTGGGGGGGGTGCCGACCGCGTAGGCGATCACCTCTTCGGCCCCCATGGCCCGGAGGACCTCCGCCCCCTTGTCGGCCAGGTACCAGCCGGTGCGCAGGTTGCGGGGATGAAAGTCCACCCGCACTCGCACCACCGGCAGACCCCATTGGTCCCGGACCGCGGGGTCCAGGGTGACGCGGCAGTCATCGTGGGGCAGCCAGTCGCAGAAGGCCTCGATCTTCACTCCCTTGCCGAAGCGGAAGTAGGACTCGAGGTTGCGCTTGAGTGCCTTGCCCCACACTAGCCGCCCGTCCTCCGAGAGGAGTGGGGTGGCCCGTGCGATGGGGGCGGGGTGGACCTCCACCAGGTCGATGGTGCCGCCCTTCTGGCGCGGGCCGAAATCGGGGTCGTCGATCTCGTACCAGTCCTGGAGGGCCCGGTTGACGAAGGGCCCCTGGACACGCAGGGCCTCCCCGAACTTCGCGTAGGAGAGCCGCCCGGAGCCCGAGCCGCCCCCGGCGAAGATGAGGTTGCGCCCCACCTGGCCGCTGCCGTTGCCGAGCCCCTGGGGGTGGCGGGGACCGGTGGACATCAGCAGCAGCCGGGCGCTCTCGATGGCCTGACAGGCCACGGCGAAGGACCGCGCCCGTACCTGACGCCGCTCGCCGGTCCCATCGAAATAATGGGCGGCCACCACCCGGCCCCGCACGTCGCTCTCCAATCGGTAGGTCATGGACCTGGGACGCACCTCGCAACGGCCGGTGGCCACCGCGCGGCCGAGGAGGGCCGCCCGGCTGCTGCCCTTGGCGCCGGTGGAGCAGCCAAAGCTGCCGCAGTAGCCGTTGTAGCTGCACGAGCTGCGACCTTGCGCGGGCTGGGAGAGGATGGCCCTGGGCGTGGGGATCGGATGGAAGCCGAGCCCCCGCGCGGCCTGATCGATCCAGCCGGCGATGGGGTGCTCCTGGGTGGGCGGATAGGGGAAGTCGGGGGTGCTGCGGGGCTCCTGGTGGGGGTGGGGCACCACCCGCCCGGAGATGCCGACCTCCCGCTCCACCAGGGTGTAGTAGGGCTCCAGGTCGTCATAGCCGATGGGCCAGTCGACCACATTGGCTCCTTTGATGGGGCCGAAGCTGGACAGCAGCCGGAGGTCCACGGGCTTCAAGCGGTGGAAATGGCCGCTCATGAGGTTAGTGGAGCCGCCCACCAGGTTGCCGTTCCAGAAGTCCCAGCCGGCCTCATGGGTGGGGCGGGCGCGCCAGGTCTCCTCGTCATCCTCCCGGGTCTCCAGGACCTGGGGCTCGGCCCGGTGGTCCGAGACATAGGCGCGGCGCCGGCAGCAGGCGATTTCGTCCTTGTAGAAGTCGGCCTCGGTGAGCCAGGGACCCTTCTCCAGCACCACCACCCGGTAGCCCGCCTGGGCCAGGCGCAGGGCCACGGGGCCGCCCCCGGCGCCGCTGCCGATAACGCAAACGTCAAAGGTGTCGTTCATGCGGCACCCTTCGCGCTCGCTGCGGCGGGCTCGATGAGTGCCTTTCCCGCCTCTGTGGTACCCGGCCGCGGGAGCAGGTAATAGCGCTTGTCCGCCGGGGGCAGGGGAAAGCCGGGGTTGTGATCGAGCCAGCGCCAGCCGATCTGGTCCGGGTTGCCGCCGTAGACCGGGTCTCCGAGCAGGGCCTCGCCGAGGAGGGCGAGCTGGCCCGCGAGCCAGCGCCCGCCGGGCTCCGTCGCCTCATAGGCGCGCAGCACCGCCTCGCGCTCCGCCTCGCCGAGGTCCGCGAAGGGTTGGTCGAATTGCTCTTGGGCGAGACGCTCGATCTCGGCCGCGCCCTGGACCAGGGACTGGGGCTCCGCCCCCTCGACCTGGGGCCGACCCAGCATCCCCAGCAGGTACTCCAGGGC
>JBGSUY010000540.1:0-5297 GCA_041753195.1 Chromatiaceae bacterium | reverse complement strand
GAAGAAGGGCTCGAACCAGGCCATCTCGAAGGGGTAGCCGGCTCGGCGCAGATCGCAGATCACGTCCTCGAAGTCCTGGCGCACGAAGTGGGGCAAGAGGAACCGATCGTGCAGCTCGGTGCCCCAGCGCACGGGCTTGCGGGCGTACGGCTCTTTCCAAAAGCGCGCCACCAGGGTGCGCAGCAGGTTCATCTGGGCCAGGCTCATGCGCGCGTGGGGCGGCATCTCGAAGGCGCGGAACTCCACCAGACCCTGGCGCCCAGCCGCCGAGTCCGGCGAGTAGAGCTTGTCGATGCAGAACTCGGTGCGGTGGGTGTTGCCGGTGACATCCGTGAGCAAATTCCGCAGCACCCGGTCCAGGACTCAGAGCCAGATACGGCAGACGTGTCGCGCGCCTTGGGGTATTCTCTACCCATTCAGTCCAGCAAAAGGAAGCCCAAATGGAAGCCCTACGTCGAGTCGTCGAAGATGCACCCGAGGAAATCGTCGTCCCAGTCCCACCCGAATGGCGCCATCGCCGCGTCCAAGTACTCCTCTCCCCTTTAGAGCCCTCGGACATCTTCCAGGCAACTCTTGAGCCGCCCCCCTACCAGGTACTGAGGGTGCGCCAGCGCATCATTGCGTCGCGGGACGCGCTGCATGAGCGCTGAGCCCTTCGTCGATACCAACATCTGGGTCTATGCGCATACAGAGGCGCCCGGCGACGTGCGCGGCCCTCTGGCAAGAAGTTTAGTGGAGGACGGTCGGCGCTTCGTGATCAGCACGCAGGTCTTGAGCGAGTATTATTCGGCCATGCTCAAGAACGGGGCCACCGACTCACTGATTCAGAAAAACATTGAGTCCATGATCCAGCGCTGCGAGCTGCGCTTGATCGATTTGTCGGTTATCCGATTGGCACATCGGGTCAAGAACCGCTACGGCTTCTCCTATTGGGATAGCCTTGTGGTCGCCTCCGCCCTAGAAGCCGGTTGTGATATTCTCTTCTCAGAAGACCTGCAACACGACCAATGGATCGAGCGAAGCCTGAGAGTCGTCAATCCGTTCCTGATCGCAAGCCGTTCCAAAAGCTCCGAGGATGTAGGGACAACACCGCCGGCGCATGATCAATGATCGACCCACGAACCCAGAGCGAACTCAAGCGCGCCATCGCCGAGTGCATCGACATGGATCGTAGCATCCTCGACGCGCTACGTACCGAGATCGCCCCTTTGAAGCCTCAGGTCAGACGCATTCAGCCCCGCACGACAACTTCGATCTCCTTAGTCGGCACGGATGGCGGCAATAACCAGCTTCAGTTCGATCCCTTTCTGATTCAGCTAATCCGCGTGGTCGACAGCAGCAACAACGAGTATTGCTTGGAGGCCGTGTCTCCGACCACCCCTATTGCCGCACTCGATGCGCGCCAATTTAGGCCAGACGGTTCCCCCAGTGGTCCACTCGGCGAGATGATGGTCTACCTCGGCGTGGACTCGCTCCCGGCGCTGTCCCACATGATCCGCCAGCCCGAAAAAGGCCAGCCGGTCGCCCCGAGCTGGGTCCAGGTGTACCGGGAGCTCTCCGAATGGGCGGTGCTGTTCTCTCTCTTGAACAAGGACTTCGGGACCGACACCCTGATCGTATGCGATGGCCTGCTTAGGAGCAAAGTCTTCGCCAAGGATCTATTCGCCAGACTGCTAGTGGGCATGCAGGAGCGCATTAGCCAGCACCAAAGTCGCAGCCGCCGCAAGGTCTATCTCACAGGGGTCGCTAAGCACAGCAAGGTGCTGTCCCGTTATCGTCTGGCAATGGCGCTTGAAGAGGTGCTCCAAACCGATTACCCCGCTTACGTTGAGGTCCCCCGGGAGATTGAGGAGCGTGCCTACCTCTGGTCAGAGTTCGCCCGCGGCAACGATCGCGTGGCGGAAGGTGGAGAGATCAATAAGTTCGTAGGCGGAAAGATGTTCTTGGTCAAGTTCGGAAACCGACCCCGCGATCCGATCTGGCCAATCGACATCTACGTACCGCAAGTGGCAGATGCACAACTTATCCTGGGGTCGCTTCTAGCGGACGCGATCAACGGGTTCCCCGTCCCCCATTACCCACGCTGTCTACAAAAGGCCCACGAGAATGCGGCCCTGGTTGACTTCGATTTTGATATCCTCCAGGACTCCATCTATGCGGGTGTGCGCTCCTGCCTTGGTGACGAGGCGGCCACCTTGGACACCTTCCAGCTTCAAGACGCCGATCCCGCGCAGCGGCGTTACGGATAACTTCTCGGAGCCATGGCGGAAATTGAGCTTTTTCCCCGGGAACAGGTCGTCGGGATCTTCCGCGGCTTTCAGCAGGGCGGCATGGAGTTCCACGCCGATCTGGTCCTGCCCTACCGCAGCGAGTTCCAGAACATCCCCATGCACGGGCAATTCGTGCTGGTCCAGCTTGAAACTCCCGACGAGGCCGTCCTCGGTCGGATTACGTCCTTCTCGTCCGAAGGGAAGCTCGCCTTCGGGTCGGGCGAGGAATTCAATCTACGGGCGGTGCGTGAGGATCGCGCCATCCCGGAGGACCTGCGCGAGGATTACCTCAAGTATCGGGTCAACATCCGCGTGCTCGGTGTCCTGCGCAGGAATGGCAAAGGACTCACCTTCGTCCCATCCCATCGCCGGCTGCCCCACGTTGGCAGCCGCGTTGCCTTTCCCTCGGGAGATGTGCTGCGCGAGATAGCCGGCCATAACATCGACGGCGCACCAATCGGCCACCTCGCCTTCGGCGAGTACATCTATGCCGCCGGCAACCCGGATTTTGAGGCCACCGACTGGATGCAACTCAAACAGCCGGAGGTTCTGGTGCGCTTCCCGGTTGAGTCCCTGGTCTCGCGGCGAAGCTTCGTCTTCGCACGAGCGGGCTTCGGCAAGTCCAACCTCAACAAACTCCTCTTCAGTAAGCTGTATCAGACCGTCCCCCACACGGAGAAGCGTGGGGGGAAGCGGGTTCCCGTCGGGACCCTCATCTTCGACCCGGATGGCGAGTATTTCTGGCCTGATGACAAGGGTCGACCGGGGCTCTGCGACGTGCCTCACTTGGAGGATAAGCTCGTCGTCTTCACCGAGCGCAAGAGCCCGAGCCCCTTTTACCAGTCCTTCGTCGCCGGCGGCATCAAGCTCGACATCCGGCGCCTGCGGCCCAGCGATGTCATCGCCATCGCACTAAGCCCCGAGCGTCAGGAGCAGCAGAACGTCCGGAAACTGCGCGGGCTTAATCAGGAACGTTGGGAGGACCTCGTCAATCTCATCGACGTCAATGGCAACGCAACGCCGCTGGAGGACCTCTGCCGACTGCTGGACCTGGACCCCCAGCGCCAAGAGGCGGAGGCCCTGGCCGCCCGCGGCAACATGACCGGGATCGTCCGAGTATTGCACGACAAGGGCAGTCAGCTAATGGACATGCTCGTGCACGCTTTGGCCGAGGGCAGGCTGTGTGTCATCGATGTCTCGCAGATGCGCGGGGGGCAGTCGATGATGCTCTCGGGGCTGATACTGCGCCGCATCTTCGACCGCAACCAGCAAGAGTTCACCGCCGCCGAACCCAAGACCATCCCGACCATCGCCGTGGTCGAGGAGGCCCAAACTGTGCTGAACGAGAATGCGTCCGCGGCAGAGCCCTATATTGCCTGGGTCAAGGAGGGACGCAAGTACGACCTTGGCGCCCTGTTAATCACCCAGCAACCCGGCTCCATCCCCGTCGAGATCCTGAGCCAGGGGGACAATTGGTTCATCTTCCATTTGCTTGCAGCCGCCGACCTGGTGTCTTTGAAGCGCGCAAACGCCCACTTCAGCGATGACCTGTTGAGCTCACTCCTCAACGAGCCGATCCCGGGCCAAGGGGTGTTCTGGAGCTCCGTAGGCGGCAAGCCCTATCCGGTCAGCGTCCGGGCACTCTCATTCGAGCGTATGTACTCGATGCGGGACCCGAAGTATGGCGCCCCAGCCGGTCGCACCTATGCCCAGACCCTACACGGAACTTTCCCCGATCGATCGCAGCGGCGACCAGCACGGAAGGCCGATGCAGCGGGTGCCACTGGAGACTTGTTCCCCAACCTCGGCGAAGAACCCAAGGAACAGGAGTCCGTAGACGTCCTCGCCGAGATCGAGCAGCAAGTCATTGAACAGTTGCGTCAAGAAAAGTGGCTTATCGACAAGATCAAGTCCACCGAGGGTGCCGCTTGGGGCACGATAAAAGCGTTCTGCAAGGAGCGTCTTCCGGAGCACCTCGACGGCAGGGACGACCTCGCGTACCACCTGGTCCGCAAGGCGATGACACAAATCTACGGGCCGCAGGGCCAAGGGTGGGAGACCTTCCGCAACGCGAAGGGCACCACCTGCCTCCGTGCTCAAGTCTGAACAGTGAAGACGCTGGCGAGGGCTGATGCGGCGCTCAATGCCATCTGCCCCTACTTCACCATGTTCCCACTGGATTTCCCCCTCAGCATCCTCAGACGCCGGGGGCGACGTGGCGAATCCGTCCTAGACCCCTTTTGCGGCCGAGGTACGACCAATTACGCCGCCCGCTTGCTGGGTTTGGATTCGCTCGGCGTCGATGCGAGTCCGGTGGCTGCGGCCATTACCGCTTCCAAGCTGGTTGCAGCGCGTCCCTCCCAGATTCTGACGGAGGCACGAAACATCCTCACGGGGCCCGAGCCGCGCCAGATCCCAACCGGTGACTTTTGGGATTGGGCCTTTGCGCCGCAAACCCTGGGCTCGCTCTGCCGACTGCGGGAGGCGTTGATCAAAGAGTGCAAAACACCGTCTCGCATCGCCCTGCGCGGCATTTTGCTGGGTGCGCTGCACGGCCCCAGACAAAAGACATTCCCGAGCTATTTCTCCAACCAGTGCCCTCGGACCTATGCACCGAAACCCGCCTATGCAACGCGCTTTTGGAAGGCGCGCGGGCTCACCCCCGAGCCGGTGGATGTCCTGGCCGTGATCGAGCGGCGAGCCGCCCGCTACTACGGCACCTGGAGCGATCCCTTTGGCAGGGCCCGACACGCCGATAGCCGACGTCTGGATTCACTACAACCGAGCCCGCCCGAGACACGCTTCGACTGGATCATCACCTCGCCGCCCTACTACGGAATGCGCACCTATCTGCCGGACCAGTGGCTGCGCAACTGGCTGCTCGGCGGTCCAGAAAGCGTTGAGTACGGTTGCCCTGGGCAGCTCGATCATCGCGGCGCCGACGCCTTCGCCGCCGACCTGCGCCAGGTCTGGCGCAACGCGGCCTGCGTCGCCCAAGATCACGCCCGCCTGGTCATCCGCTTCGGC
>JBGSUY010000539.1:0-6263 GCA_041753195.1 Chromatiaceae bacterium | reverse complement strand
TCTTGAGCTCCCGGCAGTTCGCCGCGGCGCTGTCCGCCGGCATCGGCGCCTCCAACAAGTCCGACCGCGGCGCGGTCACCGAGGCCATCAAAGGCGTGCTCAGAGGGGGCGGCACCCTCACCGGCACCTATGCCACCAATGAGCAGCTCCAGGATCAGATCGCCGACGACATCGCCCGGCGGGTCTCCTCCGACCGCGACTTCTCTGCCCGCCTGGCCGAAGGGGTCAAGGCCGACCTGCAGTCCGGCGCCCGCAACGTCTTCGCCGAGCGCCTGACCCAGGAGGAGCGCTCGACCCTGCAGGAGCAGGCGACCGATACCCTCTCGGCTGCGCGCAACCTCGAGCGCTCCGAGTCGCTGGCCGAGCGCTTCGGCACCCTGGGCAGTTACCGAGCAGTCGAGATCGGCCATGCCGTCGCCGGCGATGCGGCGCTCATGGACCGCATGTACGACCGGCTCGACCGCCTGGGCCTCACCGGGGATCACCAGCGCCTCGCCAGCTCTTGGAGCTACGCCGATGTCTTTGCTGACCGCGACCAGGCCAATGCTGCGGCTGGCATGGCCCTGCTCCTGGGCTACGGGGAAGGGAATCGGGTCCTCACCCCCCAGGAGCAGCAGACGGCGCGCGAGGCGGGGTTCGGGATTCTCGCCGATGCCTTCGGGGGACCGCGGCCGCACGGTATCTCCCCTGGACGAAACGCGGACTTGGATGGCCGTGTCCCCGCCTATGGTGCCGTGGGCGCCGTGGTGAACAGGGGGAACCTGCGCGATCCGCGTTCCGAGACCGAGGGGCTCCCAGGCGAGGTGGCCGACCATCGGCGCCTGACGCGGGAGCGGTACGATCCGACCGAGGTCGATCGATCCCACGAACGCTACCGTGGCGACGCCGCGGCCTTCGACAGTGGCGCAATAGACGACGTGCGCGCACAGAAGCGCGAACGGTACGCCGAGATGCTGCGGGAGCAGGCGATGCTGCCGCGTCCTTATCCCCAGATCGCGGCGGACGAGATCGGGGGCTTTCTGACGAAATTTTCTCAGTCGGGAGCTCTGGCGAGGGCCGGACTCGGCGGCTTGGCCGAAGACGGCCTCAGCGGCATTGTGACGAAGTTCGGAGAGACGCTGATCGAGACCGGGGACGTGGGGGAAGCGCTGGAGGCTGCGGGCAGCGGCTGGCAAGAGGCGCGTGACGCGCTGATCGATACGCGCATGGACCAGGTACAGGGATACGGCCTGACGGACGTACAGATGGCATTCTTCCGTGCCGCCAGCGAGTCGTTCCTGCCAGCGGGAGTCCATGCCCTGCTCGACACGGACACCTCGCGCGCGACTGAGCAAGCGAGAGAGGCACTGATTCGGGCGGAAGGTCCGACGGGTGAGCACATCGCCGAGTTGCTGACACGCTCGGCGATCTCCCAGGACGACACCTATCTGCGAACCATCGGCGCCTACAATCGGGCGAATACCGGGACCACCCCGGTTTCCCCCCCTCTGAGCCAGGGCAGCGTCTCCGGAGGGTGGTCCGGGGCCTTGCTCGACCTGATCGCCGCGCCGGAATCCCGCGGCAACTGCAACGCCTGGTATGGCGATGCAGCACAGAACCGGGTGGACCTCTCCCGCTTCACCGTCGATCAGGTCCGCGACCTCCAGGCCGATCTGGTGCGCTCCAACGGCGGATCAGCCGTTGGAAGGTACCAGTTCCTCGATGACACGCTCGATGGCTTGGTAGACCGTTTGGGCCTGAACGGGAACGAGCGCTTCAGCCCGGAGCTTCAGGACCGGTTGGCCCTGCAGCTTGCCCGCGACGCCGGCATGGAGGACTGGATCGGAGGGCGGATCAGCGACGAGCGATTCGCCGAAAGGCTCTCTCAGGTCTGGGCGGGGCTACCCAGAGACGAGTCAAACGAGAGCTACTACGAGGGCATCCAGGGTAACCGGGCGACAGTGGACTGGAACATCGTGATTGCCGCGCTGCGTGGGATTCGCGCCGGCCGAGCCTCCTGATGTATCCCCGGGTAGCGTCAGGAAGGCAGAGCCTAGATCCGCACGGCGGTGCCGGTGTAGACGGGGCGGGATACCTGCCACTTCGACCCGTTGGTTTCGTAAGTGCCGGTGGTCAGCCGCGCGTCCACGACAGCGTTCGCGCCGAGCTCCAGGGCGTGCTGCAGCATCGAGTGCAGGGCCTCTTGTTCGGCAAGCTCGAAATCGATCCGCGAACTGGCCTCGATAGCCGAGATGCCGCGCACGAGGCCGAGCGTCTCCCGGACCTTGTCCGGTGGGAGGTGCGTGAAGACCTTGACCTTGGCCTGGATGCCGTTGAGTGCCCGCGCCAGGATCGGCGGCCTGGGATCGGGTCGGACGAACCGGCGGATGATGCCCTCGAGGATCACGACCGACAGCAGGCAACCGGGTTGGTGGACGCCGAATCCTTCTCCGGTGACCAGCCAGGACGCCGCATCGGCGACCATGGCTGCGATGATGACGACCTGAATCCCGCGGAAGAAAACTTCATCAGCGGATACATCCCATGTCTTCTTCGCCCAGGTTACCAGTCGTGGAACGAGCCAAATTGAAGCCTCTATGACCGCAAGCAAGAACGCCACGAAGATGACGCTGTCGAACGCGGCGTCTCGGTTGCCTGTGTTATAGAAACGCACCGCTGCATCCCTGAGAATCCACATAGTAAGGACGGCTTCTACGGTCCGCGCGACGATCTTTCCAACAGGTAATTTTCCCAGGTACATGGATGCGCACTCCTTCCAATTCTCAGTCGCGGCGTGACCGAACCTTTGCCGCCGCGCCGCGAATAGGAACGTACCAGACAACCTGTTTTTCGCAAGGGGGTGTGTGGTTCGGGTCCGTGGCGATGGCGTCCAGATGGGTCATGGTTGGTTTGTTGCCTGGCCACGAGGGATCAGCTGTCCGATCAGCCCTTTCACCACTCGATTCCCGTCGGCACGGGCTGATGTGCGGGCTGTTCCGACCTTCCTATGGCCGATGGCAGAACTTCGCCAGCGGGCGTGACTTCAGGCCCCTACGGTCACCGATAGGAACGCATCTGTCCCACCAGCACGCCCCGGATCTGCACCTCGTCCGGATCGAACCCCATCGCTGCCATGGCGCTGTTTTCCGGGTAGAGCATCGTGCGCCCGGCTCCTGCAGGATCCGTTTCAGTGTGGCCTCCTCGCCGCGGACCAGCGCCACGACGATCTCGCCATTGCGGGCGTGGTCGCGCTGCTCGATCACGACGTAGTCCCCGTCCAGGATCCCGGCCTCGCGCATTGAGTCCCCGACGACCTGTAAGACGTAGCAAGGCTTGTCGGTGCGCAGATGAAGCGGTACCTGGATCTGCTCGAGCTGCGGCAGGGCTTCGATCGGCCGGCCCGCGGCGATCTTGCCAAGAAACGGGATGCCGTCGTCTGTGGGCTCGTCCGCGAACAGGCGGATGCCACGATGCTGCCCAGCAATCGGCGCGACGAAGCCGGCCTGAATCAGGGCCTGAACGTGTTTGTGCAGCAAGCCACGCGAGCGCAGCCCGAGCATCGCGCAGAGCTCGTCCAGCGTTGGCGGGTGATGCTTGGATTGGCAGTATGACAGAGACCGGGCGCCCGGGGATCTTCTTTCCCCGCGGCGGCGACGGCCTGTAGCGGTCCCGCGGGTCTTGGTCACTGGTTGAAATGATCGGCCGTCCGGCTAGGTCTCAGAGGCGGGGAGGGGTCCACCGATGCCTTGCGCTGCCGGGCCCTAAGGGAATGCATCAGCGCTTCCCTCAATGCCCCGGCTCCGGGTTGCGGCTCGGCTCCGGTGCATCGGGTCCCCCTTCCCACCATCTCAGCCAGGATTCTTTCACCGGAGGTCATCCATGCTTACCCCCCTGATTGCCCCATTGAATCGTCTCAACAACGTGCTCGGGCCGACCCAGGCCCTGGACTTCCTGGCGCCGCTCGCCCTGCGGCTCTATCTCGTGCCGGTGTTCTGGATGGCCGGGACCAATAAGCTCGCCCATTTTCAGGACACCGTCGACTGGTTCGGCAACCCGGATTGGGGTCTGGGTCTGCCCTTGCCCTGGTTGATGGCCCTCCTGGCGACCTCCGCGGAGTTGGTCGGCGCCGTCCTGCTCCTGCTGGGGCTCTTCGTGCGCTGGATCTCCATCCCCTTGATGGCCACCATGGTGGTGGCCGCGGTGACGGTGCATTGGCAAAACGGTTGGCTGGCGATTGCGGAGGGTAGCGGGTCACTGTTCGCCACCGAGCGTACCATCGGGGCCATCGAGCGTCTCGACCGGGCCAAGGATATCCTGCGCGACCATGGCAGCTATGACTGGCTGACGGAGAACGGCAGCCTGGTGATCCTGAACAACGGGATCGAGTTCGCCGCCACCTATTTCATCATGCTGCTCACGCTCTTCTTCATCGGTGGTGGCCGCTATCTGAGCCTCGACCATTGGCTGGGACGTGCCGCCCTGCCGCGTCGGCGGTTGGCCCTGGAGCCGGGGCGCTGAATGACGCGTTTCGCCTCTGCTGGGTTCGAGGGCCAGCCGCCTTGTCCTATCTGAGCGGGTGGTATTCAGCCCTCGCGAAACCCGCCGCGCTTGAGGGCTGGCGCGTGCTGGCTCCCGCCAGACGCCTATGGGCCTGGGTCATGGCGGCGATGCTCGCCGGCTGCGCCCTGGGCACCGGCCCGGACCTGCATCGGCTCTATGCATCCACCACCCGGGGAACCGGTCAGCCGCCGGTCGTGGTGGTCCCAGGTCTTCTCGGGAGCCGGCTATATCATGGCGCCACCGGTCGGGAGCGCTGGCCCGGCTCCACGGCCCGGCTGCTCTATTCCTCCTACACGGATCTCGGTCTCCCGATCGATCCAGCCACCCTCGAGCCCCGGCCGGACGGGATCGAGGCTCGGGGGATCACGGATCGAGCGGCGGGCGTCGATTACTATGGCTCCATCCTGCGGGTGCTGGAGGGGGCGGGGCAATTCCAACGCGCCGAGCCGGGGATGCCGGTGCGCCCCGGGCGCCGCTATTACTACGTCTTCGCCTACGACTGGCGCCAGGACAATGTCCGCAGCGCCGGGGAGCTCGGGCGTTTCATCGACCGTATCCGCGCGGACCACGGGGACCCGGACCTGCGGGTGGACATCGTCGCCCACAGCATGGGCGGCTTGGTCACCCGCTACTTCCTGCGTTACGGCGACGTGGATCTGCTCGATGGCAACGACTTTCCGGTCACCATGGCGGGTGCCCGGCGGGTTCGCCGGGTGGTGCTGCTCGGTACCCCAAACCTGGGCTCGGTGGAGACCATGCGTACCCTGATCGCCGGCAGGCCACTCGGCCTGGGGCGGGTACCGCCGGAGGTCATGGCCACGGCCCCATCGATCTACCAGCTCCTGCCCCACGCGATCGTCGACTGGGTGCTCGACGACGAGGGCGTCCCGATCGATCTGGATCAATTCGACATCGCCACTTGGCGGCGCTTCCGCTGGGGTGTCTTCGATCCCGAGGTACGGGCGCGGGTGAACAAGCGCTTCGCCCTGGAATCAGAGGCCGAGGCCTATCTGAGCACCCTGGAGCGCTATTTCGAGAAGCGGCTGGAGCGGGCCCGGCGCTTTCTCTGGTCCCTGACGGTCCCGGCCAGCGACCCCTTGCCGCTGATCGTGCTCGGCGGGGACTGTACCTTGACCCCGGCGCGCCTGGTCATGGAGCGTTCGGGCGATGACTGGGCCGCGCGCCTACATCCCCGGGAGGTCGGTCGGCCGACCCCGGGGGTGGACTACGCGGCGTTGATGCTGGAGCCGGGTGACGGCCTGGTGACCAAGGCGTCCTTGCTCGGTCGGGAGGCCCTAGACCCGACCGTGCCTCGGCATCGCTGGAGCTTCTTCCCCTTGGACTACGCCCTGTTCCTTTGCGCGCCCCACGACCGCCTGACGGCCAACCCCAGCTTCCAGGACAACCTGCTACACGCCCTGCTGAGCACCGACCCGCGTCTGTGAGGTCGCCGGCACGCCTCAGGTGCCGACCCTCTCGGTGTCAAAGCCGGGCTAAGGGGCGCTCGCCGCCCCAGCGGACGTGCTGGCGGAGGTAGGCTTCCGCCGTGCCGATCAGGGTGTCGGACCCGGCGACGAGGGCCAGACTCCCCTTGCCCGCGGGGCGGACCATCGCGTGGAGACCGTCTCTGGCGGTCCGGGCGACGGTCGAGACCCGCTTGCTCGGCATCAGGACCAGGGTGGCCTTGCCCTCGGGTAGGCGCAGCACCAGGTGCTCGCCGAGTC
>JBGSUY010000538.1:0-2527 GCA_041753195.1 Chromatiaceae bacterium | reverse complement strand
ACGCGCTTTCCGGCGAGCAGGAGCCCGAGGGCCAGGAAGCCCCCCGGGGGCAGGATGGCGATGAGGAAGCCGCGGTAGTCGGGGATCGGGTCGAGCTCCAGGGAAGCGAAGGCGGGCCCGAGGAGCTGGGCGGCCCCGGCGAACAGGGTGCCGCTGCCGATGACCTCCCGTACCCCCCCGAGCACCACCAGCACGGCGGTGAATCCCAGCCCGCTCACGAGCCCGTCGAAGGCAGCCCGGTGCGCCGCATTCTTGGAGGCGAAGGACTCGGCGCGGCCCAAGATGGCGCAGTTGACCACGATGAGCGCGATGAAGAGCCCCAGCACCTTGTGGAGCTCGTGGGCGAAGGCGTTGAGCCCCAGGTCCACCAGGGTGACCAGGGTGGCGATGACGACGATGTAGACGGGGATCCGGACCTCTGGGCTCATGACCGGGCGCAGTAGCGACACCAGGGCGTTGGAGACGGTTAGCACCGCAGTGGTCGCGAGCCCCATGCCGAGTCCGTTGGTGGCGGTCGCGGTGACCGCGAGCGTCGGGCACAGGGCCAGGGACTGGGCCAGGACCACATTGTTGCCCCAGATCCCGTCCCGGGCGATGCGGCCCCAGGGGGCGGCGGGCTTGGCCTTTGGATCGACGCTCATGAGCTCAGGGTCCGGTCTAGGGTTCCAGGTCGGGTGTACGGTTGCGTACCGGTGGGGCGATCAGGGCATCCTGGTGGGCGGAGAAGCGCTGCAGTCCGTCCTTGAGGGCGCCCACCACCGCACGGGGTGTGATGGTGGCCCCACTGAACTGGTCGAAGTCGCCCCCGTCCTTCCTCACCGCCCAGCGCTCCGCGGGCGGGTCTCCCAGGGAGCGGCCGTCGAAGCCGAGGATCCAATCGTCCTTGCCCGCCTCGATCCGGTCCCCCAGGCCCGGTGTCTCCTTGTGGGCCAGCACCCGTGCCCCGAGCACCCGGCCCTCGGGATCCAGTCCCAGGAGCAGGTCGATGGCGCCCGCGTACCCCGAAGCGCTGAGCTGGAAGGCGACCCCGGTGATCTGACCCTGCCGGACGGCCCGGTAGACGGTCATCGGCTCACCGCTGCGCAGGCTGAGGGTGAGGGTATCCGCGAGCAGGTCGTTGTCGTGGAGGCTGTCGGGGATCACCTGGGCCAGGGAGGCCTTGAGATCCTCCGCCCGGCGCTCCGCGATGGGTGCGCGGGTCACCTGGTCCGCGAGCAGCAGGAGCGCCGTCGCGAGCAGGGTGACAGTCCCGAGCAGCCCGGCCTGATAGACGAGCCGACCGCGCGGCGGGGGGCGGGCCTGGGTCTGGACTGGGGGCTCGATCCGGGCCTCCGCCGAAGCCGTGCTCATGGTCGGATCTCCGCCTGGTCCCGGTATTCGATGGGGTCGCCCTTGCGGTCGCGCCCGAAGATGCGCGGCCGCACATAGTGGTCGATCACCGGGGTGCAGGCGTTCATCAGCAGGACCGCGAAGGCGACCCCCTCCGGATAGCCGCCCCAGGTGCGGATGGTGTAGATGAGTAGGCCGCACCCGACCCCAAAGATCAGTTGACCCGTTCGGGAGACCGGTGAGGTGACGGGGTCGGTGGCGATGAAGAAGGCGCCGAGCAGGGTGGCCCCGGAGAGCAGGTGAAAGGCGGCATCCGCGTAGCGCCCTGGGTCGACCCAGTGCATCAGGGTGGCGATCAAGGCGATGGCCCCGAGCATGGAGACCGGGATCGGCCAGGTGATGACCCCTCGAGCAAGCAGGAAGAGCCCCCCCAGAAGGAGCAGGACGGCGGAGGTCTCCCCCAGGCTGCCGGCCATGGTCCCGAGGACCCCGGCGGCGGGGTCGAAGACGCCGTCCAGGGCGGCGTCCAGGGCCACCCCCTGGGCCAGCTCGGTGCGCACCTGGCCGAGAACGGTGGCCCCGCTCCATCCATCTGATATCTGGCCATCCGCGATCTGACCGCCGAAGGTCACGGCGAGTCCCTGCTGGAGGCTTAAGCCCCCGTCAGACCACAGGGGCGCCGGTACGGTGAAGCTGGTCATCTCCAGCGGAAAGGCGATCAGCAGGGCGACCCGCGCCACCATGGCCGGATTAAACAGGTTCTGGCCCAGGCCGCCGAAGACCTGCTTGGCCAGGACGATGGCGATTAGGGACCCGACCACGCCGATCCACCAGGGGGCCCAGGGGGGGAGGGAGAGTGCCAGGAGCCAGCCGGTCAGCAGGGCCGAGCCGTCGAGCAGGGCGGGTCTGAGGGGGCGGCTGGCAATCCCGAGAGAAAGGGCCTCGAAGCCGAGGGCGGCCCCGACGGTGACCAGAAAGAGCAGGATCGCGGGCCAGCCGAACTGGCCGAGCCCGAGAAGGGTCGCGGGCAGCAGGGCCAGGGCGACCAACACCATGGTGTCCCGGATGCTGGCACCCCCATGGGCGTAGGGACCGGCGACCAGGCCCTCGCCCGGGTCCGCCCGGGTCTGGTTGAGCTCTGGGGTCACGTCAGGCCTCCGCGGGTTGCGCTTCCGCTGCCTGGCGGTCAATCGGCGCC
>JBGSUY010000537.1:0-2086 GCA_041753195.1 Chromatiaceae bacterium | reverse complement strand
GGTCACCGCGCCCGAGGCGGCGAGGGCACCGAGCACGAAGGTGAGCAGCCCCGCCACCGGCCCCGTGATCCCAAGCTGGTCCCGCCGGACCTGGGCATGGACCACGTGGGCGGCGGCGAACAGGACTCCGAGGGTGAGCAGCCCCAGGGCCGGCACCCAGGTACCGAGTGGGTGCGCCACCAGGGCGGCCGCGCCTCCGAGGAGACCGATGAGGGCGAAGGTCCGAACCCCGGCCACCCGGGTCCCCTCCTGCTCCCCCCGTTCCGACCAACCCCGCTCGACGCCAATGAGCAGCCCGATCGCAAGCGCCACACCCAGGTGATAGAAGGTGGCTTGGTCGGGGGACATTGGGGCTCGTCTCGGGTTATCGGGATGAGTGGCGAGGAGTCTTGGGCTGGCTGTATAAACGACTCGCGACGGGGCTGTGAGCCGACGTCGTTTCGTTCTGCAGGCCCTACAAAGAGACTACACCATGGGATAAAAACCAAGCGGCCGAAGCGGGTGCCGCTCCGGGTCGTGGACGGGACCAGGGGATCGCCCTTTGGGCCCTCCAGAGCCTGGGGATCCTGTTGGCCTGGACCTCAAGGCGATTGCCGGAGGATCATGTACCAGATCGCGAAGGATTTTCGTCTGCCTTCAAGGAGCGCCGATAGGAGCATAGCCGGGCTATGTGACTGTCGGCGCGACGCCGAAGGCGGGCGAAAAGACAAACGAGAGGGTACATGGTTTGACAGAAATCGCCTAAGCTGGGGCAGTCGGGACCCCATGGCGGGTGGCGATCGATAGGACCAGGTCGGCCACCAGGCGGGGCCGCTCCTCGTGGGCCAGGTGTCCGAGACCGGGCAGGTGGGCGGTCTCAGCGCCCGGGATGAGCGCCTGCACCCGGTTGGCCTCGGCGGGCAGGACAGTCCCGTCGCGCTCCGCGACCACCAGGATCAAGGGGGTGCGCAGGTGGGGCAGCTCCCGCACCATGGGTTCCAGGTCCCAGCTCGCCATCATCCCCAGGGTGGCCGCTACGTGTCCCGGGGTGGCGATGAGACGCCGGTAGAGCTCCAATCCCCGTCCGTCTAAACGCGAGCCGGTGCTTGCCACCAGGCGCTCGACCGCCCTGGGGGAGTTGGCCTGCCAGGCGAAGAGGCGCGGGACCAGGGGATTGGCGGCGAGTAGCTTGGCCGCTGGGGAGAACCAGTGCCCGGCCAGGCCCCGCAGGGGGAGCAGGGCCCCGTTCAGGCAGATCAGGGCCCGGGGATCGATAGCACCATCGAGACACAGGCGGGCCAGGATCGCGGCCCCGGCGGAGTGACCGAGGACCAGAACCGGGGAGGCCTGGAGTTCGCCCAGGAGCGCCTTCAGGGCGCTGGCCATGCCCGGCAGGGAGAGCCCCCGCGCGGGCGGCGTCTGGGTGAAGCCGTGACCCGGCAGGTCGGGCGCCACCAGGGTGAAGTGCTCGGCCAGCAGCGGGGCCAGATCCCGCCAGGAATGGGTGGCGGCCCCGGTGCCATGGACCAGGAGCAGCAGAGGTCCTTGCCCCATCCGCTGGACATGCCAGCGCAGCCCTCCGGCGGTGACGAAGTGGCTGGAGGCTCGGTTGGGCCAGTCGCGGCCTTCGCGTTCCCAATCGGGTCTCGGATGCATACTCCCGGTCCTTTACGGCGGTCCACCCGGCGGGAAGACACAAGGGGATCCCCCAGCGGGCCTGATTTGGTGATGTGAGGCCTGGGGCGGTCATATTGCCCCGCGCGTTCGTCGACACGAGCCTGCGCGGTCTCCCCGGCGGCCCGTCAAGGTAACTCAGATCCAGTGGATTTGTGACGCTTCTGGTCAACGTGTCCTAAGGCTCTGACACAACGAGGATTTGTGTGGCCGGCGCCCCGTGCCTCCGGTTGACCGCTTGCCCTGAAGCCCTTAAGGTCGGGGCATGCCGGTCCGGTCTGCCCCTCTTCGATCCGCCGCGCTCTGTCTGTCTCTTGCACTGGTCGGCTGCGGGCCGGCCCCGGACTTTGGTCCGCCGACCCTGCGCTGGTATGTGTTCCACGAGCCGTCGGGCGCTTTTGCCGAGGCCGCGCGCCGCTGCTCGGAGGAGGCA
>JBGSUY010000536.1:0-6827 GCA_041753195.1 Chromatiaceae bacterium | reverse complement strand
TGCATGTTGCCTCCGCCGGCTTCGGAGCTATCGCCCCTTCGCCACTGCGGCAACACGCTCGCGCCTACGCCTACCGGGGACTACGCGCCTCGTGCTTCGCACTTCCATGGCGCGCAGCGTGCGTGCATTAGCTTGAGAAGGGTTCGGCAGCCTCAATTGTCCTAGCGGCCCAGGAACGGTCTAGGCTTTGCCCGCCAGGGCGGAAACAAGCCCTGAGCGAACAAGTCGAGATCCTCGAGTCCTATTGCCCCGGCAGCCGAGTCCAGGCCCTAATCGACAATCCCAGCACCGAGGGGATTGGCGAGGGTTGATGGTGCTGCGGGGGCTTCGGTCCCCGGGGTGTTTCTGGGAATCTTCAGGCTGATGGAGGACACGGCATGCGGGTGGCAGTGATCGGCGGGACGGGCTTTGTCGGCGTCCACCTGGTCGAGCGCTTGCTGGCGGAGGGCCACCGACCCCGCCTCCTGGTTCGCTCCGGGAGTGGCAACAAGGTCGAGCGGGCGGGCGACTGCGAGATCATCCCGGGGGACCTGGAGCAGCCTGGTGCTCTCGCACGGTGTCTGGAGGGCGCAGACGCCGTCATCTACCTGATTGGACTCTTGCGGGAATTCCCGGGCCGGGGCGTCACCTTCGATGCCATGCACCGAATCGGCGTCGAGCACAGCATCGCCGAGGCGCGGGCCCAGGGCGTTCAGCGCTTCCTGCTGATGAGCGCCAACGGGGTGCGCCCGGAAGGCACCGCCTACCAGCGAACCAAGTTCCAGTCCGAAGAGGCACTGAAGGCATCGGGACTGCGCTGGACCATCTTCCGGCCTTCGGTGATCTTCGGCGATCCGCGCGGACGCATGGAGTTCTGCTCCCAGCTGAAGCAGGACCTGATTGACAGCCCTCTGCCCGCCCCCTTGTTCTTCCCCGGATGGCTGCCGACCCACGCGGGCGACTTCCAGCTGGCCCCGGTGGCGGTGAAGGACGTGGCCGCCGCGTTCACCCTGGCACTCACCGATCCGAGCACCGAGTCGCAGACCTACAGCCTCTGCGGGCCGGACCGGCTGAGCTGGCGCTCTGTCCTGGAGACCATCGCCGCCGCCTGCGGACGGACCAAGTGGATGGTCCCCGCGCCCGCCCTGGCGATCGGCGCCGTGGCGGGACTGCTGGATCGATTCCCCTGGTTCCCCATCACCCGGGACCAGCTCCAGATGCTCCTGGAGGGCAACGTCTGCTACGAGAACGACGGCTTCGCCCGCCTGGGGCTCACACCCACCCACTTCGGACCGGACACTCTGGCCTATTTGAGGGGTTGAGAATCAAACCGGCCCAGATTCCGAGGGCCTTGGTTGTGGCCCTCGGCGCCATCGCGGCGAGGCGTCGCTCCTATGGCTCGCTCCCATGGCCAAACGGTCAGACGCATCACGCTTCCTTTGGCCGCATCTGTTCTGGGCGCAGGCGCGGGGTGAAGTAGCGGTCGGCGTCGTCCAGGTCCACCTCGACCCCCCGCGCATCCACCAGGGACTGCTCATAGTCCTTCCAGCCACGCAGCCCGGATTGAAGGGAGGCGACGTCCCGGAAGCCCAGGAGCAGCATCGAGTTGGCCGCCAGAACGCTGCGGTAGCCGGAACGGCACACCACCACGACCTCCCGCTCGCGGGCCCGGACCAGCTCCGGAACCGTCTCTTCGTAGTCCCACTCGCAGGCGGACTCCAGGATGCCCCGGGGGACGTTGATGGAGTCGGGGATGTGCATGGCGGCGAATTCCTCGGGCTCCCGCACGTCCACGATCAGGAGGTCCGGGTTCGCCTCCAGACGCTCCGCCAGGTCCCAGGGCATGATCTCCCTGACGTCCCCGAGGCACCCCTTTACCAGCTCCAGAAAATTCTTCATTAGGATTCCAGCCCATTGAACCGATTACGTTGTGCGCCAAGGCAGCGACAGCCGAATTGGGCTCATTCCCGGGGGGTGGGAGGCCGGTCGCACAGGCCCCGCTCCACCGCGATCACCGCCGCCTCCACCCGGGAGTGGACCTCCAGCTTGCGCAGGATAGCCTTGACATGGAGCTTGACGGTCCCATCCGAGATACCGAGCCGGCGTCCGATGGCCTTGTTGCTTTGGCCCTCCGCGAGGTGACAGAGGATTTCCTGCTCACGCGGGGTCAGGTCAGCGATACGGTCCCCGAGCTCCTCGCCCGCGCGCGCCTCTCCCTGCACCACCTTGGCCAGGATGCCGGTCAGCTCGGGGGCCACAACGGTGCGTCCCTGCACGATCTCATGCAAGGCCGCGATCAGGGCATCCGGCTCCATGTCCTTGAGAAGGTAGCCCTGGGCGCCGGCCTGGAGGCTCTCGATCAGGTCGCGCTCCTCGGCGCTCGTGGTCAGCATGGAGATGGGCATCCGCGGGTGGGCGGCGCGCAGCTCCCGCAGGACCTCGGTGCCCGTCTTCCCGGGCATGCGCATGTCCAGGAGCACCACGTCGGGTTGGGTCTCCGCCACCCGGCGAATCCCGGAGGCGCAGTCCCCGAGCGCGGCCACCACCTCGATTCCGCGGCGCTCCAGGAGCTCCTGGAGCCCGAAGCGGAACAGGGCATGGTCGTCGATCAGCAAGACACGCATCAGGCGGCCACTCGGTCCTGCCGGTCCTTCCGATCTGGCCGCCGGCCCGCCTCGAGCATCAGCTCGATCCGCGTCCCCTCCCCGGGCTCGCTCTCGATGCGCAGCTCCGCCCCGATGCGCTGGGCCCGCTCATCCATGATGGAGAGCCCGATGTGCTCCCCGACCCGATCCCCCGAGACGGGGATAGGGAAACCGACCCCGTCGTCCTCCACCAGCACCACCAGGGCGCCACCCGGGGGCCCATTGGGGCTCCCGCTGGAGTCACGCGTCAGCAGGACGCGCACCGTATGAGCCTGGGCGTGCTTGCGGATGTTCGCCAGGCACTCCTGGACGATGCGCAGGACCTGCAGCTCCTGGGTGGCGGAGAGCTCCAGGTTGCGGCAGTCGTTCTGGAACAGGCAATGGATCTCGGTCTCCCGGCCGAAGCGCAGGGTGAGCGCCTCCAGGGCGGACGCCAGTCCCTGGCGGTCGAGGGGCGCGCGGAAGCTGGTCAACAGCTCCCGCAGCTCCGTGTGGGCCTCATCGAGCCCATTGCGCACCCGCGCCAGATCCCTGCGCGCCGCCTCGGGGATGGGGGCGTCGTCACCCAGGGCGTCCTGGAGCATCCGCACCTGGAAGCGCAGGCTGGCCAGGGTCTGGGCCAGGGAGTCGTGGAGCTCGTGGGCCAGGGCGTTGCGCTCCTCCACGATGGTGAGGCGCCGCGCCTCCGACTCCGAACGGTACTTGGCGATCGCCACCCCGAGATGGTGTCCGACCGTGAGCAGGAGGTCCATGATGTCCTCCCGGGCGCTCACCCCGGGGCGGTCCACAAAGATCGTGTAGACGCCGAGCAGCTCGTCCCGGTGCTCCAGCGGCACCGTCACCACCTCCAGCTCCTCGGAGCGGAACATGCGCCGCCCATAGATGCGGGAGCAGTAGCGGGCGTCCTGGTCGCAAAGGATGTTCCCCGGCGTGAGCACGCTGCCGCACAGGCAGAGATCCACCGGGGCCATGTCCTGCTCCCGGATCAGGTCGTCGTCGAGCCCGATGGAGCCGATCAGCCGCCGACTGCCGTCCCCCATTACCATGCGCACCGTGGCGGCGCGCCCGTTCACCATCTCCTTCAGCACCCGCAAGAAACGCAGCAGCAGGTCTTCGAGGCTGCCCGCCTGGTGGATGCCGGCGGCCACGTCATAGAGGATCTTCAGCGAAGCGGTTTTCTGGGCGAGCCGCATGGTCTGGCGGGCCACCCGGCTGTCCATGTCCTCATAGAGCTCGGTGAGCTCGGCGTTGAGACTGCCGATATCCCGGGCCATGCGCTCCAGGACCCCCGCATCGTTCAGGGCCTCGCTGGCGCCAGGCTCCCCCTGGTTGATGCGGGACACCGACTCCTCGAGCCGCACCAAGGGGATGAGGAGCTGGCTACGCAGCCGCAGCCAGGTCAACGCGAAGCCCGCCATCCCCGCCACCAGGAAGGCGAAGCAGACCAGCGGCGGCCAGTTCAGGCCGGGACGCGCCCAATGGAGCACGACCATGGCGAAGGCCGCCCCCAAGGTTCCCGCCACTTGGGCGAGGGGGATGATCAACCCCGCCTCGCGCAGCATGCCCCACAGGCGCGTCGAGTCGCGACCAGGGCCGCCCCCGGCGGCCCCAGGTCCGTTGCGCCGACGGGGTTCGGGTGCAGCGGGCATCCCTGGGGCTCGCCCACTCATACGGGCTCCAGGAGGACCCGTGTATCCTCCCGTTGCTGCAGTTCCCAGAGGGCGGCGTAGTGCCCACCGGCCTCGAGGAGCTCGCGATGGGTCCCCTGTTCGCGGATGCGGCCCTGATCCAGCACCAGGATTCGGTCCGCGTCCACCACGGTGGAGAGGCGATGGGCGATCACCAGGGTGGTGTGGTCCTCCGCGACCTCCGAGAGGGTTTGCTGGATCGCCTGCTCGGTGTGGCTGTCGAGCGACGAGGTGGCCTCGTCGAACACCAGGATGCGCGGTCGCTTGAGGATCGCCCGGGCGATGGCCACCCGCTGCTTCTCGCCGCCCGAGAGCTTGAGACCGCGCTCCCCCACCACCGTGTCCCAGCCCTTCGGCAGCGACTCCACGAAGGCCCGGATGTGGGCCATCTCGGCGGCCCTTAAGACCTCCTCACGGCTGGCGCCCGGGCGGCCGTAGAGCAGATTGTAGTAGACGCTCTCGTTGAAGAGGACCGTATCCTGGGGGACTATGCCGATGGCCGTGCGCAGGCTCTCCTGGGAGAGGAGCCGGATGTCCTGGCCGTCTAGCAGGATGCGCCCACCGCTGACGTCATAGAAGCGGAAGAGGAGCCGCGCCAGGGTGGACTTACCGGCCCCGCTGTGGCCTACAACCGCCAGGGTTTGTCCCGGCGCGATGGCGAAATCCAGGTCCCGCAGGATGGGCCGCTCGGGCTGGTAATGGAAATCCACGTGCTCGAATCGGATGGCCCCGACCCCAAGGGCTAGGGGCCGCGCCCCTGGCAGGTCCGCCACCTCCGGCCGGCGCTCCAGGAGCTTGAGGACCAGATCCATGTCCGCCAGGGCATACTTGATCTGCCGGTAGACGATCCCGAGGAAATTGAGCGGGATGAAAAGCTGGAGCAGCAGGGCATTGACCAGCACCAGGTCGCCGATGGACAGGTCCCCGTCCGCCACCCCCTGGGCCGCAAAGACCATCAGGAGCGTCACCCCCAGGGCAATGATGGCCCCCTGACCGAAGTTCAGCACGGACATGGAGGTCTGGCTCTTGACCGCCATCTCCTCCCATTGGGCGAGGGTGTCGTCGTAGCGCCCTAGCTCCATGCGCTCGTTGCCGAAGTACTTGACCGTCTCGTAGTTCATCAGACTGTCCATGGCCTGGCCGTTGGCCTGGGAGTCTAGCCGGTTCATGTCGTGGCGGTACTCCATGCGCCACTCGGTGATGGCGAAGGTGAAGGCCACGTAGACCGCCACGGTGCCGAAGGTCACCAGAGCGAAGACCGGCGCGTAGCGCCCGAGCAGAATAGCCGCCACCAGGCTGAGCTCCACGAGCACCGGCAGCACGCTGAAGACCATGTAGTTGAGGATGGTGGCGACCGAGCGGGTCCCCCGCTCCAGGTCCCGGCTGATGGCACCGCTGCGCCGCTCCAGGTGGTAGCGTAGGGACAGGGCGTGCAGATGCTCGAGCACCCGGGTGGAAAGCCGCCGCATGGCACGGTAGCGCACCCGGGCGAAGACCACGTCGCGCAGCTCGTTGAACAGGGAGGCCGAGAGCTTGAGGGCCCCGTAGGCGACGAGCAGGGACAGGGGCAGCACCAGGACCTGACCCTGACGGCCCTCGAAGGCGTCCACGATCTGCTTCAAGACGAGGGGAACGCCGACGTTAGCCACCTTGGCCAGCACCAGGCAGGCCAAGGCCAGGGTCGCCCGCCCCCGGAACTCCCACAGATAGGGCAACATGGCGCGCAGGTTATGCCAGTCGCGGCGGTCGCCGTGGGCGCGCTCGGTGGCGACGATTCGTTGCATGGCTGAGCGGTTGCTTTGTCGCGGCCCCAGTGCCATTTTGGGGCTCGCGGGCGACCGCCGAGAGCGGTCAAGAAGATTCCCGAAGTTGAGGACGGATGATGGCAGATACCACACCTGAGAGCACCCTAGGCGGCAGCTCGGGTTGCAGCATGCACGAGCCCTATGCCCTGCAAGTGCTCGGAGACCAGATGGAGCCCGAGTTCCCGGACCGCTGTGTTGTTATCATCGAGCCGACGGACCAGCGCCGCAACGGGAGCTATGTGTTCGCCGAGGTGGAGGGGGTGCGCTGGTTCCGCAAGTACGTCAAGGACACACAAGGACTGGAGCGTCTGATCGCCGAGAACCGGATCTATCCCGACATCGAGCTCTACGGACTGGATTGGCGGGTGCTCGGGGTCATCATCCAGCGCAACGTCCGTCGTCAGATCAAGCACTACGACTACTCCCGGGAGCCCCCAGCGGCGCCAGTGGTCGAGATCCGGGACCTCACCGGACGATGACCTTTTCCGCTAAGCCCCCAGGACCGGCTGGCGACCACTCGCCCCGGACTGCGGGCGTCGAGCTGAGACCCTCGCAGTTTGCTGCCTCGGTCCTGGAAGCCACCCGTCGGAGCGGCGCCCCGCTGCGAACGCCCCCGGAAGCCGAGCTGCTGCCCCATCCGGTTCATCGCGCTGGGGCGGCGCTCCTGCTCCTACTGCTCGCCGGCTGCTCCCAGACAGCCGACGACCGCG
>JBGSUY010000535.1:0-2358 GCA_041753195.1 Chromatiaceae bacterium | reverse complement strand
CCGCCCAGCAGCAGACGCCGCCGGCCGTCCGGTCGGTGCGAAGGTGGCGGGCAAGAGGGGGCTGGGGTCCGGACCCAGGCGGCCCGGTAGCCGATCCCGGACTCCGGGCAGGCCGGGATGCAGTCGAAGCAGGCGACGCAGCGGTCGAAGTCCACCCGCTTGTGCTTGAGGTCGATGCACTCGGCCTTGCACACCACCGAGCACTGGGCGCAGGTGTTGCAGCGCCCCTGATCGATACGGATCCGAAAGAGCGACAGCCGGGCGGCGAGGGCCAGCAGGGCCCCCACCGGGCAGAGGCTGTTGCAGAAGAGCCGCCCGCGCCGGGCCGCCAGGGTGACCACCAAGAGTAGCAAGGCGACCGTTGCGGCCAGCACCCCGACGCCCGCCCACTGCCAGGTCATCGGGGCCAGTCCGTAGACACCCCAGGACTCCAGTCCCCGCGCGCTCAGGTTGTTGCCAGCCGCCACCGCCGGCTGCAGCAGGAGCGCCACCGGGCGCCCGAAGAGGCTGAAGGGGTCAAGCAGCGCCAGAGAGCCGCCCAGGGCGCCGGCCAGGGTCGCGACCAGGATCCCGTAGCGCAGTCGGTTGTGGGGCAGAGCGTAGCGGTAGCGCACCGACTTGGGATTGCGGCGCCCGCGCCCGGCGACCCAGGCGACCAGATCCTGCAGGGTCCCCAGGGGGCAGACGCTGGAGCAGTAGACACGACCGAACAGCAGTGTCGCCGCCAGCACGAGCACACACCCCGCCGCCCCCCAGCCGGGACCCTCCAGGAAGCGGAACAGGGATGGGACGAGCTGCAGGTACAGCACCGTGTCGCGGAGGCCGGCGGGCAGCAGCCCCTGGACGTCGACGAAGAGCGCCGTGGTCAGTGCCAGGAAAGCCAGGGAGACCAGGACGCGCAGGGGCTTGAGTCGCTGCTGCTGCACGGTGTCGGCTCGCTCGTTCGAGCGGGGGACCCACCGTTTCGGTGCTATCCGTCCGCTCCTGGGGCCCGCCGGCCTAGAGCACGATCCGCTTGATCGCGAGATTCTCTAGGTCCAGGCGCCCGACCCCCTGGGCCGCGGCCAGACGGATGTAGCCCACCTGGTCCGGGTTGAGGCCGAGGAGCCGCGCCGCGGCGGCATCCGCCGTCACCATGTCCCGCGAGATCAGGAGTGAGCGCATCTCGGTGACGTCCCGCACCGAGACGCCCCGGGGCCCGTTGTGGGCGAGGACCCGATAGGCGTCGACCACGTTCAGGTCCGGCCGGCGGTAGGCTGCGAAGTCCGCGATGCACTGGTGCAGGTCGTTGCGGTGCCAGTAGCGGCGGTCCCAGATGATGCCCATCAGGTTCTTCATGGCGACCGTAAGGGTGGCGCCGCCATGGTCCTTGAGCACCGGCACGTTGATGAAGACGTCCGATTCCAGGATCAGCTCGTGCTCCCTGGCCTCCGCGAGCCGCTGGCCGCCGACCTTGACCGGCTGGTAGTAGCGCTCGCTCTCCCCGGACACCAGGGTCCCGCCGGCATCCCGCACCGCCTGCTCGATCCCGCTTGTCCTGTAACTGCTCCTCCAGTTGTCGCAGGTGTTGTCGAAGACATAGACGGTCTTGGCCCCGGCGGCGCGGCACTGCTCGACGATCCGGCGCACCAGGAGCGGGTTGGTGTTTGCCGCCCGCTCCGGCTCCACGTCCCAGGCGATGTTGGGCTTCACCACCACCGTCTGGTTGGGGCGCACGAATCGGCGCATGCCCCCCAGGGCCTCCATGGCCGCGTCGAAGAGCTTGTCCGGCTCCCCGTTTTTCACCGCCACGAGGTCATAGGGCGCTTCGGCTGGATGCGGCGTCTGGTCCGCGAAGGCTCTGCGGATGGGCCCGGCTAAGTCCCCAAGCCCGAAGGTGGCGCCCGCCGCGAGGCCAGCCTGGGCGGCCCTGGTTAGGAAGGTGCGTCGTTTCATGGTCTCTGCTCCCGCCCTGGAGGGGGCATTGGGTACTCAAGACCAAGTTTGGCCCCTCGTGCCGGCGTCTGGCTGACCTGAGTCAACCTCAGGGCGAAGAGACGATTGGAGATTTCTATGGTCGCTGGTGCTGCAACGGGATCACCGGGGGGCCCACAGGGGGCATCAGAGTCGGTTGATGAGGTGGGCGAGACAGGCGGCCCCATAGCCGTTGTCGATGTTCACCACCCCGACACCCCCGGCGCAGCTATTCAGCATGCCGAGCAGGGCCGCCAAGCCACCGAAGCTGGCGCCGTAGCCCACGCTGGTGGGGACCGCGATCACAGGCTTGTCCACCAGGCCGGCCACCACGCTGGGCAGGGCCCCCTCCATCCCCGCCACCACGATCACGCTCAACGTCCGTTCGACCGTGCACGGGCCGAT
>JBGSUY010000534.1:0-5435 GCA_041753195.1 Chromatiaceae bacterium | reverse complement strand
TTGACCGCGACCACCCGTAGGAGCGGCGCCCCGCCGCGATGGCCCTCGCCAACCGTCTCGCCGCCTGCGCGATCGCGCCGGGGCGGCGCTCCTACCATGTTGGCCCCATGCGGGGCTGGGCAGTCCCAGATCTGAAGGTCGCTCAGTGCCTCCCCGGATCCAGCTTAGAGTTGCGGTTGGACCAATAGATATAGGCCTCAAGGGCCTTCATGGCCTCCCCGTCCGGGTCGATCTTCTCACCCTCGTTGGGCTTCTCGATACACCAGTTGATCATGTCCCTCAAGGTCGCAAAGAGGGCCATCTGCTCTTGGTACTTGGGGAATTCCTGGGGGTGCGTATCGGACGTATAGGGGTGACACATGGCACATGCCATGCCCGTATTTGATAGGTTCACGCCGAGGCGCTCCTCCGTGGCGGTATCCCCATGGAAGAGCAGGTCGCCCGTGATCACCTGCTCCATGAAGACCTGTTGAAACGCCTCCAGCTGGTCCGGTGTGTGGGGCGCCTTGTGGGCGAGTGCCTGATCGATCGGGATCGCAAGCATGGCCGCAGCCAAGGCGCCCCCGGTGGTGACCAGGACCCGCGGATTCATGGTTTTCATGTCTCTTGCTCCTCCGAAAGGACGCGGATCGGCCGTCAGAGCCGGTCGGCCACACGTGGGCTCAGCACCTGGTTGCGGTTGTCCTCGGTGCCGGAGTCGACCGGCGCCTTGGCCAGGACCTGCTCGCGCCACATGCGGTACTCGTTGTCCACCCGCCCCCCGGCGGCCAGGGTGAGTGCGCTCCAACCGACCCCATCGAAGTGATCGCCCGGGTCGGCCCGGATCATGGGCTGGGTGAGCACCGGCACTCCCTCTGGCGCATAGGGCCAGGGCCAGGAGGTGGCCAACATGCCGATGGAGCGCAGCTTGCCGATCTCGTTGTAGAGCACCTGGTGGGTATGCCCATGGATGTTGGTGACATTGGTGTAGGGCTTGAGGACCTCCTGGACCGCCCGCCAATCCCGCACCCAGAAGTTCCAGGGCGGGTAGTACTCGTAGAGCGGGTTGTGGCTGAACACCACCACGGGCGCGTCCTTGGGCCAGTCTGAGAGCTTGCCGCTCAGCCACTTGAGCTGCTCCGCCCCCACCGCCGCCCAGGCCCCACCCAGGGTCCCGTCCAGGGTCGCCATTTGGCCCATGCGCTCCTTCGGGGTCAACTTGCGAGAGGTCCAGAAGTCCTCGGCACGACTGACCGTGTCCAGCCCGATGAAGCGCACGCCCTTGTGATCGAAGTTCCAGGGGGACTCCCCGAACATCTTGTTCCAGGTGGCGCCCATGTCCAGGTACCAGTCGTGCTCGCCAGGGATGAAGACCTGCTTGATCTTCAACTCCTTGAGCAGCTCGGCGCCAAGCTGAAGCTCAACCGGGTCGCCGAGCTGCGCCAGGTCGCCCCCGAAGATCAGGAAGTCGGCGGGCGGATCCATGGCCTGCGCCTCCGCGATGGCGCGCACCGTCTTCTCGACGAAGCGGGTGTTGACGTCCCGCGGATAGAGGTGGGTATCGGAGATCCATGCAAACTTGAAAGGCTCGCCCCCGGCGGCGAACGCCATATCGATGGTATTGAGCAGGGGGAAGAACCCATAGGCGGCGGCACCGGCTGCCCCGACCATGAGGGAGCGGTGCAGAAAGATGCGCCGGGTCATCTGGATGGCATTGGACGGCCCCTCGCCCGTGGCATTGAGCAGGCGCTCCATCTCCACTCGCACCGATTCACGTTCGTTCATCTGTCTCTCTCCTCCGAGCAAGCGGGGCGACGCACGATGCGGTGCCGGGCTTGCCGTTGACTAATGCCTCTTGAGCTCGATCGGCAGCGTCAGGGTCTCTCCGCCTTTCAGGCTCACTGGGGTCTCGTTGTCGCCCGTATAGCTCTGGGTCGCCACCAGGCTGTAGTCGCCGGGGGGAATGTCCGTGATACGGAAGCCGCCATCCTCGCCGGTGAGGGCGTAGTAGGGGTTGTCCGCCACGAAGACATGGGCGAGCATCCAGCCGTGGGCGTCGCATTCGACCCGGACCATGCCCGGCCTCGGCAGCTCCTGGGTGACCTGATCGCCCAAATTGGGCAGGGCGACATTGAAGGCGGTTCGGCGCCCATAGAAGGCGCGCGTGTTGTGCAGGACGGGGTCCGAATTGTGAATGGCGATGGGGCCCACCCGAATGACCTGGATCGCCGGCACGAACTGACAGCTCTTGTTGTCGAGCACCGGCACCTGGTCCGGCGCGCCCCAGTCCTTTCCCTTGGTCACGCCCTTCAGATAGACCACCGCGTCCTGCACGCCTTTGTCCTTACCAACCCGGATCTCTGCCTGATCCCGGGGCTCGCCGCACACCTCCTTGTCCTTGGTCGGTATGATCCGTTTGATCGGCACCCGGCCCTCGTAGGTCACCCGCCCCTCGATGATGCCGCCCTCGCTGACGGCAACCACCTCATAGGCCCCCATGGGGCCAGCGGCCAGCAACAGCGATGCAAGGGCGATGCGGCGACCGATAAAGGCGGGAAGGTTCATGGTCCTCAACTCCAAGTCGACTTTCCCCGAGGTGATCGGAGTCGCGACACCGAGCCAAGTCGGCGACCCCTCCTAAATCCCTAGCCGATTACTCAGCTATAACGAATAGGGCAAGGCTTCCCGCTCGCCAAATTGACGCTGTAGATCGCGATCATCGACAAAGGGGAATCATCGGCGCCAACCCACGGAATCCCATGGAATCATGAGGAAGGAGCGGCGGACGCGGATCCGGGGCCCAGGGTGGAGGGCCGACGCGACTCCGAGGGTCAGTCGAGGGGCAGAGGCTCCACCCCTTCCGGAAGGTGGGCGTGCAGGAAGCGGGCGAGGCCCAGGATCGAGGGCATCCGGGAGTAGCCCCGACGCCAGACCATGCCCAGGGTGCGGGTGGGCTCCGGGGACGCGAAGGGACGAAGGGTGATTGAGTCGCCCCCACCCGTGGCGATCCCGGATGAGGCCGCAAGGACGGGTAGAAGGGTGCAGCCAGCGCCCGCCGCCACCAGTTGGCGCAGCATCTCGAGGCCGCTCGCCTCCACCTCCTCAGGCTGGACCGTGGGGGCCAGGTCTAGGAAGTCACGGACCTGGTCGCGCAGGCAGTGACCAGGGCCAAGCAGCAGCAGCTTGTGGCGGGCCAGATCCTCCCGGCGGATTGCCGTCCTCCCCGCCAAGGGATGGCCGCTGGGCAGTGCCAGCGTCAAGGGCTCTCGGAACAGAGGCAGGGATTCGATGGTCCCGTTCCCCACCGGGAGCGAGAGGAGCAAGGCGTCCAGCTCAAAGTTGCGGAGCCCTTCGAGCAGACGCCCCCCGAGGTCCTCCCGCAGGACCAGCCGAAGCTTGGGGAAAGATTGCTTGAGGCTGGGTAGCAGGGGCGGGAGGAGGAAGGGGGCCAGGGTCGGGATCACCCCGAGCCGCACCGTGCCGTCCATTGGGTCGCGGGCCTGGCGCGCCAGCTCGCGAATCTCCCCCAAGGCCTTGAGTGCGATGCGCGCCCGCGCGATGACCTCCTCCCCGATCGGGGTGGGGCTCACGTGATGGTTGTCCCGCTCGAAGAGGGTGACCTCCAGATAATCCTCAAGCTTCTTGAGCTGAACGCTGAGGGTCGGCTGCCCCACGTGGCACGCCTCCGCCGCGCGGCCGAAGCTCTTCTTATCGGCCAGGGCGACGAGGTAGCTCAGCTCCCGGATGGTCATGGGTCGCCTCTATGCCTGGACGCGGGATCCAGATGACGAGCATTCAACGACTTTAGATCTCCACCAGGCCGATCCGATCCCTGACACCCGCCCGGATTGCCCCGTTGTTGGCCCGTGGCCCGGGAACTCGATGCGCGGAGCCCCAGTTCCACGGGGCCCTGCCGTGCCCGACAGTACCGTGTCACGGTTGACAGTGTAGCTGTGCTTCCGTCAACCGGCGCCTGGATTCTCTCAGGGGAACGGACTTGCAAGTGGGTTTCGCCCAGATTGGCCGTGCGGGCCTAGGCGCAGAGCCTTCAGCACCATAGGCTCCCGATCCTCGGACCCGGCCAGATCGAAGCGGCCGCCGGTGAAATACCGAGCGGCCTCCACGTCCCCCCAGACCACGAGCAGCTGCGCCGCCGTGGTCCGTCGCTGCGGACTAGTGCCGCGTGATCACCGCTTCGAGGTATTCCCCCGGGACCACCAGCGAGCTCGGCCCACCGACGTTACGGGATTCGAGCAGTTTCATCAGATCCGCGTGGAGCCTGGTCTGTCCTTCGCTGTCCAGCGCCGCAAAGGCCTTGTGCGTGGGACCGTAGTAGGTGCGGAAGACCTCGATCCAATGGGCCGGGGAGTGGTAGCGGAAGTTGAAGGTCCGGCGCACGCAGTGGATGTCGGCGGCATCGCTGCCGAACAGCTCGACGAGGTAGGCCTCATCGCCCCACCGCACCGGTGAGCGGACCCCCGCCGGCGGCGGGACATGGGCCCCCACCAAGCGGAACAGCTCGCCGATGAACCCCTCCGGTGTCCAGGCGGCCAGGGCGATGCGTCCGCCAGGGCGAATCACACGCAGCAATTCCTCGGCGGTTCGGTTGTGGTCGGGCGCAAACATCGCGCCGAAGGTGGACAGGGCGACATCGAAGCTCCCGTCGGCAAAAGGCAACGACTCGGCGTCCGCGACGCGGAATTCCACGGCCAGACCATCGGCGCGCGCCCGCGTGGCGGCCTTCTCGAGAAGATGCGGGACATAGTCGGTCGAAGTCACCGTAGCGAAGCGCCGTGCCGCGGCCAGGGTGGCATTGCCATTGCCTGCGGCCACGTCGAGTACCCGCTCGCCGGCGCGCAGGTCCGCGGCCTCGGCCAGGGATTCACCCACGATCTGCAGCGTGATGCCAATGACGGCGTAATCTCCGCTCGCCCAGGTGGCCTGCTGGCGCTGCTTGATCGCCTCGAGGTCGGGTGGCGGCGGAACGGGAATGAACTGGGCGGCGGACTGTCCGGATGGGCGAGGTGTAAAGGGTGCGTTCACGGTGGGTCTCCTGCGGATGGATGGTGTTCGGCCTTCTGCGGGCCCCCGGCTCGGCGTGCCGATCACCGGGTTCCGACGAGTCCATTCTTCCGCTGGACGCTCTTTGATGCTTCACTGAGAGTCCGACAACTTTGCTCGGGCGTCCGCCATTGAGCGGCGGCTTGATCCGAGCGCGCCACCTGGCAGCCACGCCTGGCCGACCGGAGCAAGACCATGAGTCGCGATACCCTCTCCGACCTGCTGCGTGCCGTCCGCCTGCGCGGCGCGGTCTTCTACTACGTGAGCAACTGGGACCGTTGGGCGGCGCAAGCGCCTCCCGCGTGGGAGATTGCCGCGGCGGTGATGCCCGGGGCCGAGCACGTGATGGAATTCCATATGGTCGCCAAAGGCAGCGGCTGGGCGGCCGTCAGCGG
>JBGSUY010000533.1:0-3723 GCA_041753195.1 Chromatiaceae bacterium | reverse complement strand
GTCGAGCTTAAGGTGCCCCCAGGCGCGAGCCCTGCTCGGGACCTGCGCGTGCTGGTGGTGGACGACAACCCGGATGTGGCCCGAGCCCTGGCCTTGCTGCTCGAGGTGCTCGATTACCGGGTGGAAACGGCGGCTACCGGGGCCCAGGCACTGGAGCTGGCGGTGCGTTTCGAGCCCCGGGTGGCCCTGGTGGACATCGGCCTGCCGGACATGGACGGACTTGCCCTGGCGCGCCGGCTGCGCGCCCAGTATCCGGATCGGGGCCGGCTTTACCTGGTGGCGGTGACCGGCTATGGCCACGACGAGGCGCGCCAGAGGTCCCTGGATTCCGGCTTCGACGAGCATCTGGCCAAGCCGGTGGATCTCCGTACCCTGCAGGACCTGCTCGAGGGCGTGGCGGCGGCTCAACAGGGCCAGTGAGCCAGACGATCCGCGGTCAGTGGGCGCCGCCGCTGGCCTCCCGCCCATTGATGTAGGCGATCACCTCGTCGATTTTCGCCTGCTTGGCCGGGTCGATGCGCTTGGCCTCCTCCAGGGCCGCCCGGGCCAGGGCGTAGTCGCCGCCGTGTAGGTACGCCATCGCCATGCCGACGAAGGCGTCGGCGTTGTTGCCGTCGAGCATGATGGCCTGGCGAAAGCTCCCGATTGCGGAGGCGTGGTCTTGATGCAGGAGTTGGGCGCCCCCCAAGCGCGTGTAGGCCAGCGAAGATTTTGGGTCCGCGGCGACCGCCTGCTCCAGGGTCGATAGCGCATCGGCGACCCGCCCTTCCCGCATCAGGGCCTCTCCCCGGCCAATGAGCTCGGTCGTGTCGGCTGCGATTAGAGAGGTGCACGCCAAAACGAGAGCAGCGCCAAACAGCTTCATCAATAGGTTAATCACTGGAACCTCGGTAGATGCGTGACGCGAGAAACTCAGGATACTGCGGCGCTGGCAAAAAGAAAGGAGCCGCGCGGCGGATGGTGCAACTCGCCGCACGGCTCCTGGTCCTGGTACCTCCGATGGCGGGCTAGAACACGGCGTGTGCCGGTGGTCTAGCCGGGTTGACTCTTGTCGTCGAGTAGATACCGCTTTTACTTCAAGGCGCCCTTGCCGTAGCGTTGCTCGAAGCCGGCACGCACCTTCTCGATGGCCTCCTTGCTCATGCCGTTGAAGTACCAGTCATGACCCTCGATGGGCTTGAAGTGCTTCTCTAGCAGGGCGGTGGCGAACTCCTCGTTGCCGTCCTTCTTGTGCACCACCTCCTTGAGCTCCGGGATCCACTCGAAGTAGGTGTTCTTGGCCACGTCATAGATGCCGTGCCACCAGGTGTAGTCCGGGCCATTCATGGAGGCGCCATGGCGGGCGCGGCGGCCCTCGTGGTGCCAGATCTCCCACCAGGTCCACTCGATCTTCTCGTCGAACGGGGCGCCCGTGATGTAGCCCTTCTCCTTGAGGTCGTTCATGGCCGCCGCGATGGGCTTGGCGAATTTATTGTTGTACAGGTCCACGACCCCGTCGAACTGGCTGTAGTGACCCTCCACCACGCTGGTGGCGTGGCAGCCGAAGCACACCTTTTCCATGTTGGCGCGGCGGTCCTTCCAGGTCAGCACCTCCACCACCTTCGAGCCCTTGGCCTCGTCGCCCACCTTGGGGATCTCCTTGCCCTCGGGCACGTCGAACTCGTTGCCGTTCTCCAGTCGGACCAGGTTGATCTTGGTGGAGATCGGGGGCCTCAGGGTCCAGGAGATGCGCTCGCCCACATTATGCGTCTTGCCGATGCCGGGGCCGGCGCTCATGTGGCAGGTGGCGCAGGTGGGGGCGGCGGAGTAGTCCACTCCCGCGACCCACTTGTCAGACTCCAGGTTCATCTCGTCCACCTTGGCCTGGTAGATGATGCCGTGCTTGGACTCGTTGTAGACCTCCTGCTGCGGATGGTCGGGACCCACGTGGCACTTGCCTCAGGTGTCGGGGGTACGGGCCTGGGCGCGGGAGAAGCGATGGCGGCCGTGGCAGGCGGTGCAGGAGCCCAGGGAGCCGTCCGGATTGCCGCGCCCGATGCCGGTGTTGGGCCAGGTGCCGGGCGTGGGGCGGCCCTTGTTCTTGCCCTCGGTGATGAACTCCAGATCCACGCCGTGGCACTGGCGGCAGCCCGCGTTCACGGCCTCGGGTCCACCGACGACCTCACCCAGCAGGTTGTCCAGGGAGGCCAGGATCTGACCGGCCTTGGCATGGTGGGAGCCGTCCATCTCCTGGAACTCGGTCTCGTGACAGTTCGAGCAGTCCTTTGGCGTCACCACGATGGAGATCAACGCATCCTCATGCATGAAGGCGTCCTTCTCCCCCTCGGTGGCCTTGTGGCAGTCCAGGCAAGTGACGCCGTTTTGGCCGTGCTGGCTGTGGTTCCACTCCCAGTAAAGGCCCGGGCTCTCCGTCATGTGGCAGTCCACGCATTCCTGGCCCTTGGGGTCGCCCCAGTCCACACCCGCCTTGCCCGTTGGGCGGTCGGCCTGGGCCGCCGACCCCAAGGCCAGCAGACCAACGCCAACGCAGAGGCTGACCCACCGGGCCAGCAGAAGGTCTCGGCTCTTTTTTCTCATGATGTGCTCCTCAGGTTGACTTGAGGCCTGCCGCGGCTGATCGCGTCAGCCAGCGGTCGACCCCGGGGGGGATCGAAAGGGCGGGATCGCGTCGAGGGCTCGACCCGCGGAAAGATTCGGCCTTCGCGCGGGCAGGGTCGCCATTGGGGGTTGCTCCAACCTTGATCCTTCTCAAGAATCTCCGGGATCGGCCGGTTGATTGACGCATGTCAATGGTTGGTGCCGGTCATGTCCCTGCCGCACTCCGGGTTAAATCTGAACATTCGGTCACTTGACCGGGGTCGGCATCTCGGGGCATTAAAGGCGGCCGTCGGGGAGGAGGGTGCCTCCCGGGTCGAATCAAACACGAAAGAGTCAGATCGAAAGGGAGCCATCCATGATCGAGGTTCGCGACCTCAGTCGCAGTTACGGCGGACTCATGGCGGTGGCCGGGGTGTCCTTCGACATCGGCCACGGCGAGATCGTCGGGCTGCTCGGCCACAACGGTGCCGGCAAGACCACCATCATGAAGATGCTGACCGGCTACCTCGAGCCGAGCAGCGGGACCATCCGCATCGAGGGCCTGGACCTCGCGGAGCACCGCCGGGAGGTCCAGCGCCGAATCGGCTACCTGCCGGAGAACTGTCCACTCTATCCCGAGCAGACGGTGCTGGACTCCCTGGAGTACCAGGCGGTGCTGCACGGGATGCCAACCGCGAGGCGACCCGCCGCCATCCGCCAGGCCATCGAGCGCACCGCCCTGGGCCCCAAGGCGACTGCCCTCGTGGGGACCCTGTCCCGGGGCTACCGCCAGCGCCTCGGGGTCGCCCAGGCGATCCTCCACTCCCCCAAGATCCTGATCCTGGACGAGCCCACCAACGGCCTCGACCCGACCCAGATCCAGCACATGCGGGACCTGATCCGGGAGCTGGCGCGGGAGGCCACGGTGATGGTCTCCACCCACATCCTCCAGGAGGTGGAGGCGGTGTGCGAGCGGGTGCTAATCATGCGCGGCGGGCGTCTCGCCCTGGACAGCGCCTTGGACGCCGTCGGTCGCCATCCCCGTCTCCTGGTCACCCTGGATCGACCGGCCGGCGAGGTCGAGCCGGTGCTGGCCGCACTCCCGGGGGTTGCTGGCGTCGCCCTGCTGGAGGACGACGGGCAGCG
>JBGSUY010000532.1:0-2960 GCA_041753195.1 Chromatiaceae bacterium | reverse complement strand
CCGGGTCGAGGCCGCGGGCCTCGATACCCGGGTCCTGCTGCTCACCATGCACGACGACCCCTCCGCCGCCCTCCAGGCCCAGGAGGCAGGTGCCGTCGGCTATGTCCTCAAGGACAACTCCTTCGAGGAGCTGGTCCAGGCCGTCCATGCCGTCGCCGCCGGCGGCACCTTCGTCACCCCGTCCATCCGCCTCAAGCTGCGCGCCCTGCAACGCGACGGCCGCTCCCCCGTTGCCCTGTCGCCGCGGGAGCGCGAGGTCATCCGGCTGATCGCGCTCGGCAACAGCAGCAAGGAGATCGCAAGGCTCCTCGCCATCAGCCCGCGCACCGTGGATACCCACCGCAGCCGATCCATGGCCAAGCTCGGGCTGCATTCCGTAGCCGACCTGGTGCGCTATGCGGTGCAGGCGGGGATGGCGGGCTGAGCGCGGCCCCCGACCATCATCGCCTCGCCTGGCATCGAGCCGCCTTCCCTTTCCGACCTCCAGTCCCCAGCGCTAACCGCCTTGCCGGCGGCTCCCTGTCCGTGATTTCACCGACAGGCTTGTCCGGTAAGGACCGGACATCCGGCCCCACGTCCCTTGCGTAACCTTGCATCGACGCCGCTGCGCTGGCACTTCGCAATGAGGCCCGGCGGGGAGCAGCCAAACCGGCGGCGAATAAACCCAGACGTGACGAGGACAAGGACATGGACAGAGGCGACATCGTGATTCACATCAACGAGGCGCTGGATGATGACGGTATCCATGCCCTGGAGCAGCAGATTGGCGACGAGCACGGGATCTACAGTGCGTGCATGCACGAGCGGACGCGCCACCTGATGGTGGTGGACTTCGACCCGGCGCAGGTACGCCCGAGCGGGATCGTCCAATCGTTCCGCGGCCATGGGTTGCATGCGCAAATGATTGGTTTCTAGCAGCCTGATAACGGGATTGCCATCGAGCGCGGCCTTGCCGCCTGGCCGCGACTGAGCCGCGCAGGCGGGCAGATCATCAACACGGTGAAGGAGGAGAGCATGAACGATACGCGCACCTGCACTCGGAAGTCCGGGACGGCCCGGAGGCCGCTGCTGCCGCTTGCCGCGGCGTGTCTGTTATTTGGCCTGAGCGTCTGCGCCCAGGCCGGCGTAGACCAGAACCACGACGAGGTCCTCTACATTGGCGATGTCGGCGACGACACCGTGAGGGGGTTTGACAGCAAGACGGGGGCCTTTCTCGGCGACTTCGTCCAGTCCGGCAGCGGCGGCTTGAGTGGCCCCATGGGTCTGATCTTCAGGGGCGGCAAATTGCTGGTCTCCAACCAGAACTTCGGCCTCGACAACGGCGAGGTCCTGCGCTTCGATCGCCGTACCGGCGACTTCGTGAACGCGCTCGTCCCCGCGGTGGATCCGAACGCCCCTTATGCGCCTCGGGGACTGGTGCGAGCGCCCCACGGCAACGCCATCTACGTGGCCGATATTGGGACCCAGGGTGACGACTGTAGCAACCAGGGCCGAGTCGCCGGCTATCGGGCCTCGAACGGCCAATACCTGGGCGATCTCGACCGCAGCGGGTTCGCCGCCGATTTCCACCCCCGCGGTCTGGTGGTCGGCCCGGACGGCCTGCTGTATGTCTCGGCGATTGGATGCCCCATTCCCCCGGACTCCCTGTTCGATCCGCTCGCCGGCTACGTCCTGCGCTTTGACCCCCGAACTGGGAAATTCGTCGACGTCTTCGCCTCGAACGCCACCATCCCGGATCTGCACCGCCCGGAAGGCCTGGTATTCGATGAGCATGGGGACCTCTGGGTCACGAGCTTCCGTGCCGACGCCGACGACAACGATAAGATCCTGAAGCTCAGCGGCAAGACCGGTGAGCTGAAGCGCGTGCTGCCGCTGGCAGCGCCCGAGAGCAGTGGCGGCACGCGCGCCTATGCCCAGGCAATCCTGTTCGGCCCACGCGGGGATCTTTTTATCCCCATAACCGGCGGGGATGCGACGACGGCCGGGGAGGTGCGCCGCTGTGACGTCAAGAAGAAGAACCCGTCCTGCCAGGTCCTGGTGCCGGCCGACGGTACCCTGCTCGCGCCCTTCTACCTAATCTTCGAGCACACCGACCCCTCCACGCTTGAGTTCGAGGACGATTGAGCCCGAGGCGGTGTGTGCCTCGCGCACGCCGCCGTCTTCTCGAATGGTCCACTCTGGATGGCGCCGAAATGCCCCAGGCCAATTCGGTCGCGACGCACTCGCCTACGCTGCGACCAGCGACCGGAACAGCTCCGAGTGGAAGACGGACAACGCATGGGCGAGGACCTGCCGTCAGCTCGTATTGCAATTGAACGACGGCACCCTGAATCGGGCCAATTACCTGTTGAAATGACGGGGCACCGGGCGTCATCCAGCCATGGCCACAAGGAAGCCCCCGGGCCGCGAAGGCCGGGCCGCCCCTTCTATGGGGGCAGTCTCAGTCTGCTACGGGTCTCCCTGCCTCTGGGAGAGGGCCGGGGTGATGCCTGCTTTTCACCGCCCCAATTACAAACGGAGAAGCACGCAATGCGAATCGCCAAGAACGACATACCAGTGAGAATCGACGCTCCAGGGGCAGTCGCTCGACAGAAGACGGATTTTGGCGATGCGTCAGGGTATGGCAAGATCAGCGGTGAGTACTTCTCCCTCGGCACCGGCACGGACATCGCGCCCTTGCTCCAAGGGCTGGAGTGCGACCTCTGCCAATCCCCGCACTGGGGATATCTCTTGCCGGGCGAGCTCACCGTCACCTATGCCGACGGCACGAAGGAAGCGGTGCATGGCGGCGATCTATTCTATTGGCCGCCCGGACACACGGTAAGGATTGAGTGAAAAACAAGTAATACATACGCTCAGCTAATACCGTGCGCATCGACGACGTAGTTCCAATGACCGAGGACGTCGTCATGGCGAATGAATCTGTCCTTGAGGTCGCGGAACGTCTCGGAGCATTTGCG
>JBGSUY010000531.1:0-1649 GCA_041753195.1 Chromatiaceae bacterium | reverse complement strand
CAGACGCCGCCCTGGGCGCGGGCGGCGGCGAAGCTCGCGACCGCGGCGATCAGGGAGCCGAAATGGAGTGGGCCGGTGGGAGAGGGGGCGAAGCGCCCCCGGTAGCCGTCTGGATGGTCGCGATCGGGCGGCGCCGATGCGCCCATGGTCCCTAGCCGCGTTGCCGCTCGCGGATCTCGTCGAGGGTCTTGCAGTCGATGCAGAGGGTTGCGGTGGGGCGCGCCTCCAGGCGGCGGATGCCGATCTCCACGCCGCAGGCCTCGCAATAGCCGTACTCGTGGGTCTCGATGCGCTCCAGCGCCTCATCGATCTTCTTGATCAGCTTGCGCTCCCGGTCCCGGGTGCGCAGCTCCAGGCTGAACTCGGACTCCTGGGTGGCGCGGTCGTTGGGGTCCGGGAAGTTGGTCGCCTCGTCCTGCATGTGATGAACGGTGCGATCCACCTCCTCCATGAGCGACTTTTTCCAGGCCAGCAGGATCTGGCGGAAGTGCTCCTCCTGCCCAGGACTCATGTACTCCTCGTCGCTCGCGGCGTTGTACGGCTCAAACCCGAACGCCTTGGGCTCTTGGTTGGTTGCTCCGATCATGCAGGGCCTCCCGCTGGCTCCAGGTGGGTGTGGCGAACGACCCCTCGTCTGGTGCGCTGGGAGGGGGCCGCCCCGAAAAACGCCCCTTACTACCAGATCGGCGCGCCCTGGGCAACTCGGATGCAGCCGAGTCGTCAGACCGGCGCCGGGGGGAGGGGCGACGCGGGACCCCCCTGCGCCCAGGCCAGCCTTGGGGTAACCTGTGGGTCCGACGAGTGGCCAAACCTCAGACGTCCCCTGTCACCACCTACTCTTGCCCCGAGCCGAGGTCGAATCGATGTACGGATTTCAGGCCCTGATCTTCGACGTTGACGGGACCCTCGCCGACACGGAGCGCGACGGCCACCGGGTCGCGTTCAATGCCGCCTTCGCGGAGGCGGGGCTCGACTGGGTCTGGGACGTGGAGCGCTATGGGCGCTTGCTTGCGGTGACCGGCGGCAAGGAGCGAATCCGCCGATTCATCGAGGAGGAGGGAGTCGTGCTCGATCCCGCCCTCGACCCGGAAGCCTTCATCGCCGGACTGCACCGGGCCAAGACCCGGCACTACGTGGCCCTGCTGGAGACCGGGGCCATCCCGCTGCGCTGCGGGGTGGCGCGCCTGCTGCGGGAGGCGCGGGAGGCGGGCGTGCGGCTTGCCATCGCGACCACCACGACGCCGGAGAATGTCTCGGCCCTGCTGCGCTTCTCCGGTGAGCCGGGGATGGAGGACTGGTTCGAGGTGATCGCCGCCGGGGACGTGGTCCCCAGGAAGAAACCGGCGCCGGACATCTTCCTCCTGGCCCTAGAGCAACTGGGTCTGGAGGCAGCGGACTGCGTGGCCCTGGAGGACTCGGACAATGGGGTCCAGTCCGCCCTGGGGGCGGGTCTGGAGGCGCTGGTGGTCACCGAGAGCACCTACACCCAGGGCCAGGACTTCGGCCCCGCTCCCCTGGTGCTGGACTGCCTGGGTGAGACCGACCGGCCGGCCCGGGCCATCGCCGGGGACCTGGGTGGGGCGTCCTGCCTGGACCTGGCCGCCCTGGACCGCCTGCACCGGTCGGTCTACCCCGCTGGGGGGAACAGG
>JBGSUY010000530.1:0-3238 GCA_041753195.1 Chromatiaceae bacterium | reverse complement strand
CCTGCGGGCATGCAACACGGGCAGCCTGCCCACCATGACGGAACGCCTGCTGACCCTGCGCCCGCGCGCCGATCGCGCCAAGCTCAGCCGCCTCATGGAGCAGTTGGACGCAGCCCTCTACGGGCGCCAGGACATCGATTTTCCCCGCTGGAAGCGGGACTTCATGCACCAGATCGGGCGCGCCCCGGCGCTGTTGCGTCCCCGCCGGGCCGAGAGCCGTATCCGCCGCGCCAATCTTCCGGCCCTCAACCCATCCGCCGCTTGACCGGAACGCTCGAGGTCCAGCTCCAGCGCGCCCGGGCGATCCTCGCCCTACAAGTCGGTCTTGGAGCCGGTCAGGTCCCAGGCGAAGGTGCAGTCGAGGTGGGAGAGGACCGATATGAGCCCACTCTCGCCGTCCTCCACCATCACGGCGATGGGGGCGCGGCGGCCAAACTGTTTGTTGCCCCGCTTCACCCACAGGTTGCGCATCTCGGGGTTGCGTGGAAAGTAGGTGTGCAGGGCCTCCTCGATGCGCAGCAGGTAGGCCACCCGGCGGTTCACCGGAGGCTCGTCCGGGAAGGGTTCTTCCTCGCGGAAGCGCCCGACGTTGCGGGCCTTGACCGAGTCAGGGAGCTGCAGGATAGCGGTGATGTCCCTCGCCCCGAGGCCCCAGCCTTCGAGCAGGTCCATGGTGCGCCGGGTCAGTGTCAGGCGCTCGTCCAGTGTCGGTTCAGTCATTTGTGTACGGCTCTCACGGCGGGTGGCGTCCAAATGGGCGCTGACGAGGAAAGTGGCGGCCCCGAGGCTTGGTTGCAAGCGCGCGGGGCGATCGGCGTTTGCGGCGCCACAACCTCGGTCTCCGGGGTTCGAGCCCGCCGGGACTCAGCGCGCCCAGAAACCTGGGGACAGGATCACCAGGATGGTGAGGATCTCCAGGCGTCCGAGCAGCATACCGGCCACCGCGAGCAGTTTGCCCAGATCGCTCACCCCGGTGAAGCTCGCCGCGACTTCCCCGAGGCCCGGGCCCAGGTTGTTCAAGCTGGTGGCCACGGCGCTGAAGGCGTCCAGGGGCGGAAGCCCGGCATGGACCATCAACAGGGTCAGGACTGCCAGGGCCACCGTGTAGAGTGCGAAGAAGCCCCACACGGAGCGCGCCAGCTCCGGCGGCACGATCCGCTGACCCAAGCGGATGGGGATTTGCGCATGGGGATGGATGAGGCGGGTGACCTCCTGGGTACCCTGTTTCACCATCAGGAGCACCCGCAGCACCTTCATGCCCCCGGCGGTCGAGCCCCCGCAGCCGCCCACGAAGCTGATATAGATCATCAACAGCGGCAGGAAGTCCGGCCAGTGGGCAAAATCCACCGTACCGAACCCCGTGCTGGTCACCACGGAGGCCACCACGAAGCCGGCGTTGCGCAGGCTGTCCAGAAAGCCGGCATAGGTTCCCTCCAGGGTGAGGAGCAGACCCACCAGAACCACCACCCCGAGCACGAACAGGAGGAAGGAGCGCGCCTCCACGTCGCGGACATAAACCCGCGGATCCAGACGCAGCCATGCGGCGTAATGGACCCCGAAGTTGATGGCCGCGAGGAGCATGAAGACGATTGCCACCGCCTCGATACCCGGGCTCTGGTAATAGCCGATGCTGGCGTCGTGGGTCGAGAAGCCCCCGGTGGACAGGGTCGAGAGGCTGTGGGCGATGGCATCGAAGGGGGTCATCCCGGCGAGCCAGTAGCCCAGGGCACAGGCGATCGTGAGCCCCAGATAGATGAGCCACAGGGCCCGGGCGGTATGGGTGAGGCGGGGCGTGAGCTTCTCCTCCTTCAGCGGCCCTGGGGCCTCGGCGCGGTAGAGCTGCATGCCCCCGACGCCGAGCATGGGCATCACCGCCACCCCCAGCACCACCAGCCCCATGCCGCCGTACCACTGGAGCTGCTGGCGGTAGAACAGGACCGAGCGGGGCAGGTCGTCCAGACCCGTGATGACGGTGGCCCCTGTGGTGGTGAGCCCGGAGGTGGACTCGAAGAGGGCGTCCACCGCCGAGATCGGGAGGGCGTTCATCAGGGGCCAGGCCCCCAGCGCGCTCAGCAGCACCCAGAATAGGGTCACGATGAGATAGCCGTCGCGCAACCCGAGTTCCCGAGTCGGGCGCCGGCGCCCGATCATCCACAGGAGGTTCCCAACCCCGAGTGAGGCGGCCATGGGTCCCAGGAAGTTCAGGGTCGCGGACTCGCGATAGATGAACCCCACCAGCACGGGTCCGATCAAGGTGGCCCCGAAGATCATGGCGTAGATGCCGATGACTCGAATGGCGAGCACCGGGTTCATGCGCTCTCCGGTTCGCGCCGGGGGTCCGCTCTGGGATCAACGGCCAAGGCCCAAGACCTGCAGGTAGCGGCGGGCGCTCTGGCCCTGCTCGTAGGCGCTGACGGCGGACTTCAGCACCTCCGCGGGAAGGCGACGATCCAGGGTCGCGGCCATGGCAGCGGCCAGCGCCGGGACGTCCCCCACCGGGACCAGGGGACCGAAGCGGCCACCGTCCAGGATCTCCGAGGGACCGCTCGGGCAGTCGGTGGAAACCGCCGGCACGCCGAGCGCCAGGGCCTCGGTGAGCACATTGGGTGAGCCCTCCCAGGCGGAGGAGAGCACGAAGAGTGCGGCGCGGGCCAGGAACGGATAGGGGTTCGCCTGGAAACCCGGCATATCCACCTCGCCCGTCAGCCCGAGCTCCCGGATCAGGGCCTCGAGCCCCACCCGGCCACGCCCCTCCCCCAGGATCACCAGCCGGCACGCCCGCCCCCCCCGCAAGTGCCCGAAGGCCCGGATCAGGGTCGGGAAGTCCTTCTGGCGCTGGAGCCGGCCGGCGGCCAGGATCACCGGCACCTCAGCCCCCTGGAGCCAGGGGTGCGGGCAGGGTTCGGCGGCCTGGCCCGCGAGCTCCGGGGTGATGACCGGGTTGCGAATGACGGTGATGGACCCCCGGGGCAGGCGGGCGATCCGGGCGGTATCTTCGGCCACCCCCTCGGACACTGCCACGACGCGCTCGATGCGCGGATAGAGGAGCCGGATGGGTAGGAAGCGGAGCCAGCGCTGGATGGCCCCGCGCCCCGCCATGGCGGTGGAGAGGTTGGTGCCCAGCCGCAGCACGATGGGCGTTCCCGATCGCGCCAAGCCCCTCGCCAAGACCGCCGTGCGCCCAGCCCTGTCCTTGGCGGCGAGGAGTGCCGGGGGCCGGCGCTCCCGCAGATAGCAG
>JBGSUY010000529.1:0-2480 GCA_041753195.1 Chromatiaceae bacterium | reverse complement strand
GGCCAGGCGCAGCCGCTCCAGCCGGGGCAGGTCCGCGATCCTGGCCAGGCCCGCGTCGGTGACCGCACTGTTGCTGAGATCCAGCTCCCGCAGGGCCTCGAGCCCGGTCACGAGGACCAGGGTCTCGTCGGTCACGTCCGGGTTGGCCATCTGCAGGACCACGGTATCCCCGCGGTCGCGCAGGATTCCGTAGTCCTGGCGATCCCAGCCGGTGAGGGTCAGGTGGCGCTCCCCCTCCACCAGGACATCCCGTGGTCCCAGATCCACTGGCAGAAGGCGGTTCAGCGTGGGCGGGGTGGCCGCCGCCACCAGGCCCACCAATCCCAGCAGGAAGGGGCGGCGGGCGGTCGACCAGTGCAGGAGCGCGAACGCCAGACCCGCCGGAGGGACGACCAGGATCCCCAGGCCCCAGGCGCGCCGCTGACCCCAGGCGACCGCGACCAGCCAGACCCAGCCGATCAGTAGCAGGGTCAGACCCGCAAGGGACCCGTAGAAGAGGATGTCGTCGTTCATCCCAACAGGGTCTCGCCGACTCTTGGCTGCGGGGAACTGTCGCCCGAATACGCCCAGATGGTAGCCCCCGCCGCCCCGGCCTACAACGGGACACCGCCGATGCGGATGCGTCTCGGATCAGGAGTCGCCGCGCTCGGCACCGGCCCAAATGACCTTTCCCTTGGGCACTTAGCTTGGGGGCGAGGGGTCAGGCGGAGGCCCCAGCCTCTGCCCAATGCCCGAGTGCATCGGCCAGGCCCATCACCCAGATTCCCCGGCGCTGCTCGTAGGGGGCGTCAACCGGGGCTATGACGGTGGCGGCCTCGGGGTGCAGGTCCTCGACCAGTTCGTGGAATCCCCGCGCGGGTCGGGGCGCCTTGGACAGCTTGATCTCGAAGAGGAGTCGGCGCTGGCCGCGCTCAAGGACCAGGTCCACCTCGGCGCCGTTGCTGGTTCTCAGGAAGGAAGGGCGCCAGCGCGGCATGACCGCCAACAGCTGCTCGATGACGTATCCCTCCCAGGACTCGCCCACTTGGGGATGTGCCAGCAGGGGGTCGAAGCCTTCGATGTCCAAGAGGGCGTGTAGGATGCCGCTGTCGCGGACATAGAGCTTCGGGGACCGCACCAGGCGCTTCTTGAGGTTGGCGTCAAAGGGGGCCAGCAGCCGGACCATATAGGTCTGCACCAGGACCGCCAGATACCTTTTCAGGGTCGGTACCGAGAGATCCAGGATGCCCGCCAGCTTGCTGTAGTTCAGGGTCTGACCCTGATGATGAGCGAGGAGTCGCCACAGCCGCTCCATCAGGGGCAGCGGGATAGCGAAACCCAGGGCCGGGATGTCTCGCTCTAGGAAGGTTCGGATGAAGTCGCTGCGCCAGTCGAAGCTGTCACGCTCGTCCCGCGCCATGAGACTCTCCGGGAAGCCTCCCCGCACCCAGAGGGTCTTCCAGTCGGATAGCTCCGATACCTCCAGCAATAGAAAGGGGGTCAGCTCGAGTTGGGCCACGCGCCCGGCCAAGGTCTCGTTGGCCTGGCGGATCAGATCCCGGGACGCGGATCCAAGGATCAGGAAGCGCCCGGGGCGCCGATCCCGATCGATCTCCGAGCGCAGGGCGGCGAAGAAGCCGGGGAGGAGCTGTATCTCGTCCAGGCAAACCAAGCGGGCACGATGGTGCTCGAAGAAGAGCTCCGGCTCTACCAACCTGGCCCTGTCGACACGGTCCTGAAGGTCGAGATAGACGGCATCAAGGGCGCTGATCCAATGCTGGGCGAGGGTCGACTTTCCGCACTGGCGGGGTCCCAGGATCACCGTCGCTGGAGATCGGGCTAAGGCGCGCCGAAGCTCCGATTCCGCGAGACGCGGTATATAACCATGCATTTTGATAATACAGCGGCTTAATCTGCATGCTTGTAGTGTCGTTAGGCCCGGTTGTCAACAGAATAGGGTCGTCGACTCGTCCCAAAGGCGGGGATGACCCGGGCTATCCTGGCTCGGCCGGTGCCTGGGGTGGCCTGTGGGCGCCAGGGTCGAAGGTCACCAGGACGGTCCCCGGCTCCCCGGGGTTGGGACGGCGCTCAAATCCCAGTGTGTCGCAGAGCCGGAGCATGGTGGTGTTGTCCGGGAGCACCACGCCGAAGACCTCCCCGATGCCCCGGCCCCGCGCGTAGTCGAGGATGCGGCGCATCAGCAGGGTCCCGAGCCCCCGCCCCGCGATGGCCTGGCGGACGATGATGGCGAACTCGGCCCGGGCGTTGTCCGGGTCGGCGATCAGGCGCACCACCCCGTAGATCTCGTCCGGTTCGGCGACCCCCGGCTCGGTGAGGATCAGGGCCATCTCCCGATCGTAGTCGATCTGGGTGAGGCGGGCCGCCGCCTCGTGGCTCAAGGTCGGCATGGGCACGAAGAAGCGCAGCCGCACCTCCTCCGGGGTCAGCTTGGCGAACGCCCGCCGCAGGGCCGGCTCGTCCTCCGGCCGGATGGGGCGCAG
>JBGSUY010000528.1:0-1540 GCA_041753195.1 Chromatiaceae bacterium | reverse complement strand
CTGATCACGCGCTCTCTGCTAACCTCTTTACATTGGTCTGCTCCGCTACCTCGGTGTCGACGGCGTTTGCTCAACGCGTCGATTGTGCCCCCATCGGGCCGATTGGAGGAGCGGGGCGGACCATCCCATTACCAGTAGGCGCACGCCTTGCCCGCCAGGCTGCGCCGCGTCCAACCCCGGTAGTCCTCGCTCCACTCGGCCTTGAGCCGGCCCAGAGCGGCCGGGAAGAGCCCCTTGGCCCCCTCTCCCACCAGCACCTCCAACACCTCCCCGAGGTCCCCGCTGGAGATCCCTTTGAGGTAGAGCCACGGCAGCGCCGCGGCGACCCGGGCCCTGATCCGGAACTGGGCGCCGCACGTACGGCGGGGCCAGCGCCGAGTTGAATTTGACCCCGGATCCGGAGCGGTCGCGCACCTTGGGCACCTGTACCTCGACCGGTCCCACCGTGGTCAGGATCGCGCGCGCCGGCAGATAGCCGTTGCGTACCACCGCCCGGCGCCCGTCGATCAGCGACACCGAGGCAAACTCATCGAGCTGCACTTGGACCTCCGCCTCGATGGCTCGCTGCAGGATGTCACGCGCCCCGCGGCGCACCAGCTCCTCCAGCGGCAAGCCCAGCTCGGCCAGTTGCCCCGGCCGATCCTGATCTCCTCTTGCACCCCGGCTCCCCTGCCTCGTATCGTCGCGCATGGCGCGCCTCGCTCGTCGCTGCTTTGGCTCTCAACAACCGCAGTGTCAGCAACGGTGCGCCGCCTTCTCAGCCTCTATCAGCCCCCGCTGATACACCAGATTCGAGCATGCCTCCAGAGGACTCGAACAGGATCTCATCCCCCCCGGCAAGGGCGTTGGCCTCGAGCACCGCTTGGCGCAGGCTGCCGGGGCCCGAGTCGTTGGTGTTGGTTACGGTGAAGGTGGCGGCCTGAACCAGCGCGGGAGCGGCCAAGGCAAGCGCAAGACCCGCCGCCGAGGCGAGCTGCAACCGCGAGCGCTGCCGCAGGCAAGCGGCGATTGCCGCGGCGAGGCGATGTGGGGTGGTGAAGGGATTGACAGGAGCGCGAGTATCCTTGTGCATGACAGTTCCTCGGGGATCGGTTGCGGGTCAGGGCCTGCGACGCCATGATACGGCCAACCCTAAGGGTAGCGGAGGACTATTGCACGTGAGTGACACCGCCCCGCCACCCGCCGAGGAGCCGCTGCGCAGCGTTCACACGGCGAGCTTTCCCCAGCTCCTGGGGGAGCTCGGCTGCTCGCTCCTGATCACCACCTATCAGGCGGGTAAGCTGATCGTGGCGCGCAACGACGGTGGGGTGCTCAACACCCATTTCCGCACCTTCCCCAAGCCCATGGGGCTGGCGGCCGATCGGCGGGGCTTCGCCCTGGGCTGTGCCCGCGAGGTACAGCAATACGTCAACATGCCGGCGGTGACCCGCAAGCTCGACCCGCCCGAGAAGCACGACACCTGCTACCTCCCGCGCAACACGCATGTCACGGGTGACATTGATATCCACGAGATGGACTGGGATGCGAGCGGCGAGCTCTG
>JBGSUY010000527.1:0-5802 GCA_041753195.1 Chromatiaceae bacterium | reverse complement strand
GGCGGCGAGACGGTTGGCGAGGGCCATCGCGGCGGGGCGCCGCTCCTACGGGTGGTCGCGGTCAATACGTCGGAGCGCCGCCCCGGCGCGATTGGACTTCTCCAGCGTCGCGATGGTTGAGGGACTCCATCCCTAGGCGATAGGGTTTCGAGGAGCACAGAGTCATGGCGAGCGCGATCCCAACCCAGGGTGACTTCCCGGACCCCGATTCGCTGATCGACCCCGGGCTCATCCGCAAGTGGCTCTATTGGGGACTCTTCTGGCTCATGGCCACCCCGAGCATCGGCGTGGCCATCTCCACCCTCTTCAACTATCCGGACTATCTCGGCACCTCGGAGTATCTGACCTTCGGGCGGCTGCGGCCGCTCCATGTCAACGGTGTCATCTTCGGCGCCTTCTCCACCCTCTTCATCGGGCTCTGCTATTACTTGCTGCCGCGACTCTGCGGGGTGCCGATCTGGAAGGGGGACTGGGGTCACTGGCTGGTCTGGGTCTGGAATCTGGGGCTGATCGCGGGGATGGCGGCCCTGATCCTGGGCTATAACCAGGGGCTGGAGGCGGGCGAGTTCCCGTTGCTCATCGATTCGGTCATCTTCCTGGTCATTGGCGTCATTACGGTCCAGTTCCTGATGACCATCGCCCATCGGCGGGAGCTGGCCCTCTATGTGGCGGTGTGGTACCTGATCGGCGCCTTCGTTTGGACCGTGATGAACCTGATCTTGGGGAGCTTCATCCTGCCCTATACGATCACCGGCATCAATAGCGCCGCGTTTCACGGGCTCTTTATCCATTACATTGTGGGTCTTTGGATCACGCCGGCAGGCTATGTGCTCATCTACTATTTTCTGCCGGCCAGTGTCCAGAATCCTATCTATAGCCACAAGCTCTCGCTCATCGGCTTCTGGTCCTTGGCCCTCTTCTATCCCTTCGTGGGGATCCACCACTATCTGTATAGCCCCATCGCCGACTGGGCCGAGACCCTGGCCATCATCACCTCCATGCTCTTGATCATTCCCGTGTGGACGGTGCTACAGAACTTCTTTGGCACCATGATCGGGCGTTGGCAGGGATTCGGGCTCAACCTGCCGGCCAAGTTCCTGATCATGGGCGCGCTCATGTATCTGGCAGGCTGCTTCCAGGGTTCGGTCGAGGCCCTGCGTGCCTTACAGCAGCCAACCCATTTCAGCGACTTTGTTATCTCCCACTCCCATCTCACGGTGTTCGGGACCTTCGTCGTCTGGGCCATCGCCGGTACCGTCTATGTGCTGCCTAAGCTCGCCGGGCGGCCCCTGTGGTCCTTCAAGCTGGGCAACTGGTCCTTCTGGCTCATCACCTTCGGGATCACCTTGATGGGGCTGGACCTGACCATGGCGGGTCTGCAGCAAGGCTTCAGCCTGATGAGCGGGGTGGAGTGGCTGGATTCCCTGGTGGCGATCCGACCCTACTGGCTGGTGCGCACGGTGGCGGGCATCTCCATGGACATCGGCATGTCCCTCCTGGTCTACAACCTGATGCGCACCATGCTGGCGGCGCGGGTCGCTGAGCCCGGCGGTAAGATCCTGCCGGGGGACGTCGCCGCGGCGGGGGCTCGGCCGTGATCAGGCTGCACTACGGCCTGCGCTACTACGCCCTGGTGGGCGCCTTCGGCACCATCAGCTTGGCGGCCTTCGTCCAGGGTCTTCTGCCCATGCTGGAGCCCCAGTCGCGCACGGCGGAGGTGACCCGGGTGGTGCGCACCGATCTCGGGGAGCTCAAATGGATAGAGGGCCAGGCAACCGACTACAGCCCCCTGCAGCAGCGGGGGCGCGAGGTCTACACCCGGGAGGGCTGCTGGTACTGTCACTCCCAGTACGTGCGCCCGGTGACCGGCGAGACCCGTCGCTGGGGGCCCATCACCCAGGCGGGCGAGTATGCCTTCGACCTGCCGCATCTCTTCTCGACCCGCCGCATCGGTCCCGACCTGTCCCGGGCGGGGCTCAAGTACAGCGACTCCTGGCACCTGGCCCACTTCTGGAATCCGCGGATGCTGTCGCCGGATTCCATCATGCCGCGCTATACGGCCCTGTTCGATGGACCCTATCCGGCACGCATCCTGACTGACACCCAGGGTGATCGGACCCTGGAGCGGACCCCGGCCACCGAGCGGTTGTTCGACTTCGGCTCGTCCGATCAGATCCTGCTCACCCCCAACGCGGAGGGGCTTCTCTATGTCCCGGAGCGGGGCAAGTATCCGGTGATCTTTACCCCCAACGACGAATTCACGGGGGAGGGGGTGGAGCTGGTGGCGGACACGGAGGACCTGCGGGCCCTGGTCGCCTACTTGCAGAAGCTCGGCACCAACAGGGGAAAGTGGCGCGACCGCTTCGAGCCCCAGCGCCTGGATGCCTCCCGGGTCGGCATCCCTCGCTCCGAGGAGTGGATCGCCTACGGCCGCGAGGTCTATGGGCGCCGTTGCCTGGGTTGCCACGGTGAGCGGGGTGACGGCAACGGCCCGGCCGCGACCTTCATGCATCGGGACAGGCCCCGCAACTTCAACTGGGGCGTATTCAAGCTCCGGTTGACGCCCTCGGGCTCCCTGCCGGACGACGGCGACCTGCTGCGCACCATCACCCGGGGCGTGCGCGGAACGGCCATGCCCGGTTGGCACGAGCTGCATGACAGGGACCGGCTGGCGGTCATCCAGTACATCAAGTACGTGCTGGCCGTGGATCGAAGCGACCCGGCCAATCCCTACTATTTCTTCGTCGAGGAGTCCCCCAAGGCACCGATCCATATCGCCGAGCCGCCCCCGCCGTCCCTGGCCCAGGTCGAGCGGGGCAGGGCGGTCTGGCAGGAGGCTAAGTGCTGGGAGTGCCATGGCGAGGGGGGCAAGGGCGACGGGGAGAAGGCTGCCGGTCTCATGGACGACTTCGGCTTCCCCATCCCGCCGGCCAATCTGACGACCGGGCAGTTCAAGTCCGGCGCCGACGTGAGGGATATCTTCCGCACCATGACCACGGGCCTCTCGGGGACACCCATGCCGTCCTTCGGCGATACGGTTCCCGAGGCCGACCGTTGGGCCCTGGCCTATTACGTCCTGTCGCTCTCGGCCTTCCAGGATCCGCTCACCGGTGAGCCGCTGCCGATCGCGGAGCAGGACCGCCAGGCCCTGAACGACCCACTCCTCAAGGCATCCGAGTCCCATCACGCCTATAGGCTCAAGAAGGATGAGCGCCCCGCCCACTACGCGGGCGAGGCCTGGGCGCTCAAGCACGGCCTCGAGCTGGCCGGGTCGGATGGCGTCAGGACAGGGCAGTAACCGGCAACGGAACGGAGCACCAATGGAGACACTGACCCTATTGCAGTTTCTAGTCGCCCTGTTGATGAGCCTGGGGGCCCTGTTGCTCTTCATCTGGGCGGTGCTCTCCGGGCTCTTCCAGGACGTCGAGGAGATCAAGTACAGGGCCTATCGGGCGGAGGTGGACGACGATGAGCGAAAAGACCGCGAGTGAGCAGGGCGAGGGGACGCAGACCCCACAGCGGGAGCCCCCCTACCACCAGCGGACGGAGGACTACGGCGGCGGTCATATCCAGGCGCGGCACGGTCGCGTCAACGGCTGGCTGCTCCTGGTCTACCTGGTCATGTTCCTCTGGGCCCTCTACTACGGCTACCGGTACTGGGGCGGGTTGGGACCCGGACTCGACCTCGGCCTCTGAGGAGAACGGTCATGGCGGCGCGACTCCTATTGGGCTTGGCGATCCTGAACCTGGTCTTCCTGTTCGGCGAGCTGGCGCTCAACGTCCTGGGCGTCGGCCTACTCTGAGGTGGCCGCAATGAGCCTACCCGAGATCTCCCTGCCGTCCATGTCCCTCCCGGAGGCCATCGCCTTCTGGATCTTCGTGGTCATGACGGTGGCCTTCTTAATCTGGGTGGCCTATCTCGCGGCCCGGAAGTAGGGGCGGCGATGGACCACCTCCTGGTCATCTTCCTCGCCGGACTGGCGGGCAGCATGCATTGCGTGGGCATGTGCGGGGGCTTCGCTTGTTCCTTGGGGCCGGATCGCCGTGGCCGCCTGGCGACCCTCGCCCGCCACCTCATCTACAACCTGGGTCGGGTGACCAGCTATTGCTTCCTCGGCACCCTGGCTGGCGCGCTGGGATGGGTGCTGATTGGTTCTGGCGGGGACCCGAGCTGGGCCAGTCTGGTCCAGCGCTCTCTGGCGGTGCTGTCCGGCCTGCTGATGCTGTACATCGGCCTGCGGTTCCTCGGCCTTCTGCCCCAAGGGGCGCGGGATCTCCCTGGGGTCAGTTGGCTCGCCGGCGGCCTGCGCCAGCTCATCCTTTCGCCTCGCCCGGGTGCGCCCCTGGCCCTGGGCGTCCTCAACGGCTTCCTGCCCTGTCCCCTGGTCTACGCCTTCGTCGTCCATGCGGTGGGCGCCGGTGCCCCACTGGCCGGACTCCTGGTCATGAGCGTCTTCGGGCTGGGCACATTCCCGGCCATGCTGCTGATGGGAGGGGTCGGCTGGTGGGCGAGGGGGCTTCATGCCCGGTCGGCCCCGGGATCTCTGCAGCCGGTCTCGGGCTGGTGGGGGAGCCAGGTCTTTCGGGCCGACTGGCGGCAGCAGGGTGTGCGCATCGCCGGGGTCTTCATCGTCCTGCTCGGGGCCATCACCTTTGCCCGCGGCCTGGTGCCCCTGGACGCCCATCGTCATGACCTGTCGGTGAGTCCCATGGAGTGCCGGGTGGAACCTGGCTAGATCCCCCGATTGGACCTATGACCAGCCCCGAGCAATGCAGTCATTGTCAGCTCCCGGTCGGGCGGCTGGGGCAGCGGCGGGAGCTGAACGGCGCGGATCACTGGTTCTGCTGCTACGGCTGCTGCCTGGCCTTCCAGGTCCGTCAGGGGTCCACCGAGGAGCCCCAGGCGGCCCTGTGGCTGATCCGCCTCGGCGTGGGTGGGTTCCTCGCCATGAACATCATGCTCTTCAGCCTGCTGCTCTACACGGGGGCCTTTGCCGCCGCCGACCCCGGGGTGGCTGCCCTGGTCCCCTGGCTGCTCTGGGCGCTGGCGACGCCCCTCTTGATCGTTCTCGGCGGGCCCTTCCTGCGCGGCGCCTGGGAGTCGGCCCTGGGCGGTCGGCTGAGCGCGGACACCCTGGTCAGCCTTGGGGCCCTGGCCGCCTATCTCTACTCGGGCTGGCAGGTGTTGCAGGGGTCCGACCAGGTGTACTTCGACACCGTCACCATGGTACTGATCCTCTTCACCCTGGGCCGCTATCTGGAGGCCCAGGGGCGGGCCCAGGCCCTGCGCAGCCTGGCGCCGATGCTGGCGGCCGAGCGGGCCCAGGTCCGGGTTCTGACACCATCGGGCGAGTCCGTGCGGACCGTGGATGAGGTGCGGCCGGGGGATCTCCTGCACATCGAGCCGGGGGAGCGCGTCGCCGTGGACGCCGCATGCGATTGGCTCGACAGTCCCAGGATTCCCGAACCGGCACACAGGGCCAGCATTTCTCGGCGCGTACTTCGTGTGAACACAACTTTCGCCTCTTCCGGGCCGGAAGGTGTGGACTAGAACAGGTGTTGCATCCTAGCAACTCTGGACTTCGCACTCCAGCGTGTAAGAGGCATGAGCGCCCCGCTTGCGTGTAAACCGCGCTGGGACAGCTCCGTTCACAACCCGGCCTGGATCATCCCCGCGTTATCCAACTCAAAATCTGAATCCGTGAGGGAGGCCGGTGGCAGCGCCTCCAATTCCTTGGAATCCAGGAGGCCGGGGTCAGCGATGACTTGCTCACCCTCGTCCAGACCGTCGAGCACCTCGAC
>JBGSUY010000526.1:0-10427 GCA_041753195.1 Chromatiaceae bacterium | reverse complement strand
AGCAGCGGCAGGCCGCTTAGCACCTCCCCCTTCGTGAACGGCGCCACGAAGACGAAGGTGTAGAAGGCACGGACACTCAAGAGCACCGTAACCAGGAGCACCAGCGAGACAAGCCCGAACCGCACCAGTCGCAGTGGTTGTAGGCGCAGCTGGCCCTGCATGGCATAGGCGCCGATCAGCGCGACCGCGATGATATGCATGCCGGCGAGCAGGGTTCCGAAGCGGCTCGCGATCACGTCCACGGTGATGAACATCTGGAACAGATCGGCCGGGAGCTGAAACATGTCGAACAGGAACGGCAGCGTCAGGATGGTGCCGCCGAAAAGGCCCGCCAGCCCCGCGCCGGCCAGGGCCGGAAAGCTGGAAGGGGAGATGCTAGAGCCCACGAACCAACCGCCGAACAGCACGAACATCAGCGACATCAGCAGCCCGAGATTGGGAAAGGGGAATGCCGCCGGGATCAGGATGTCGATGGCGGACTCCTCCTGAGCCTTCTCCGCGTCATCCTGCCCGTCCGTCTTCGCGATGAGGCGCTTGCCGTCCGCGGCTAGCACCGGCAGGACGATGAGCAGGTTCGCGGTGGCGAAGGCCGTGATCAGCGGTCCGCGGAAGGCGCCCAGCACGCTGCGGTAGGTCAGTGGGGTCAGACTGGCGATCAGTCCGGGGATGATCCATAGGCTGAGTAGCAAGGCGATCGCGATGTAGAGCACGATATAGACCTGCAACCTGGCCAACTCGGTCACGTCGATGGTCCCGGCGGCACTCGCGGTGATCGCGAATACGCCGTAGGGCGCGAGCCGGCCGATCAAGCCGGTCATGGTCATCAGGGTGTCGCCCACAGTTGTCAGCACGTCCACGATTCGCTGCTTGTTGCCGACGCCGATCAGGGCCACCCCGAAGAGGATGCTGAAGACCACGATAGCCGGAACGATCGCGTTGGCCAGGGACGCGAAGATGTTGGAGGGGATGTAGAGCTGCAGGAAATCGACCGCGGCCGGATCTTCGATCTGACTGGTGCTGAAGAAAGACGCCGAGGGCCAGTTCGGAAAGGCCAGCGGGCTCGCGAGTATGACGACCAGACCGATGGCCCAGAGCGCAAGCAGCACCGCGCCGGCCTTGAGCCCGAGGGCCTTGGCCTCGTCCAGCCTCAGGCGCCCAAGCGAAGTAATCAGGGCCACCATGACATAGGGGATCACGGTGATCTGAAGCGCAGCGATGAAGATGTCGCCGCCGACCTTGAGGAATGCGACCTCCTCCCCAAAGAAGACCCCGACGAGCAACCCCAATCCGAGTCCGATGAAGACCTGGGTGGCGATGCCGAGTCGACGCGTTCGGGGCTCTGGTGTCATGGTCACCTCGTTATTTCTGACGGTGGGCAGTTAGGACCGGGGGACCGCCCCCTCTGCGAAGGTCAGAATCGTAACGGCCCCTTCCCGCGCATCGGAGGCCGTGGACATGGGGGGTTGGCGAAAACGCCCTTAGGGGAGAAGCTCGAACCGACGGTACGGACTACGCGGGAATTAGGATGCGGTGGCACCACGGCTGGTTGTGCCAAGAGCGGAAAGCTCGGAGAGTCAGGTTAGCGAGGCGGCACTCAGGCTGCAACCGTGACGCCATATTCCGGCTTTGCGGCCGCGCCGAGTCGCCCAACCGCTCCGGAAACAGCGTTTGCGCCTCGCGCCCCTAACCACTCCTTTCCGGCTGTTCCTCACTCGCCGACGAGTCCGGCGATTCCTTGATCTCCGGTCCGAGCAGGATCGCGAGGGGACGGGTATGGGGGCTCGCGTCGAGGGCGATGATCAGGGCGGTGGTCAGCGGCACGGCGAGGAACATGCCCACGGTCCCGAACAGCCAGCCCCAGAACAGCAGCGCGATGAACACCGCCAAGGTGGAGATGCCGAGCCCCTTACCCATGATCCGCGGCTCGATCACGTTGCCGATCGCGGTGTTGATCACCAGGTAGCCGATGACCACCACGAGGGTGGTCGGCAGATCCGTCTGCACCAGGGCCATCAGCACGGCCGGGATCATCATCAGGATGTTGCCGACCACCGGCACGAAGTTCAGGAAGAAGGCGATGACGGCCCACAGGACGGCGAAGTCGATCCCGAGGAACCAGAGCAAGAGCCAGACACAAAGCGCCGTGGCGAGGCTGGTCAGGGCCTTGATTTGCATGTAGCGGTTGATGTTGTCGAACAGCCGCTTCAGTCGCGCCTCACCGGCCTCCGTCAGATGAAAGGCCGCCTTCAGCTTGGCCGGCATGCTCGGTACCTCGAGCAGGATGAAGATCACCGCGAGCAGGACCAAGAGCCCGGTGGCGAAGATACCGCTCGCGTTGGACAGCAGCACGCGGACGACGCCCGTGAGCTTGCTCGGGTCCATGAGATCCGGCACGGCCTCCCGCGCGTTCTCAGCGCCCAGCCTCTCCAACCAGCCACCGGCTTGGTCCGCGAGCAGGATGAACCGCTCCTGGTAGCTCGGTAGGCTATCCCTGAAACCCTCCAGGGCCCCTGTCGTGATCAGGGCGACCAGGCTACCCACATCGAGCAGCACGAAGGCAATGACCACCAGGGCGCCCCACTTCGGCACCCCACGCTGGCGCATCCAGCGCAGAGCGGGGGTGGCGACGATGGCGACGAACACCGCGAGCAGGAGCGGCACCAGGATCGACGCGGCCGCCTTCATCAGGCCGATCACGAGCGCAACGGCACCGGCGACGATCAGACCGCGGGCGGGGGGACTGAACAGGAGATCAGGGCGCATCGGTGACGTTCCTCGCCTCAAGCCTTCCCGGTCTCGGGAAACGCCTCGGCCGTCTGGGAGGTGCGGAACAGGAGCCAGAGACCCAGGACCAGGGCCACCACCTCGGCCGTGAGGGTCAGTAGCAGGGCCATGAGGCTGGCCACATCCACCGTGGACACCCAGCTCGCCCCGCCGCCCATGCCAGGGGTCGTCTGAATGGCGGGGATGCCCCCCTGAGGCGCGGCCAGGAAGTAGAACAGGAGCTGCCCCACTTCAAGAATCAGAACCACCATGGAGAAGACGGCGCCGAGGCTGCTCGCCACCAACCCGATCCATACGGTGCGCAGGACCTTGGGCCCGCTCGGGCGCGTCTCGGGGTCCAGGAGGCGTCGGCCAAGACCTGGGTAGCGGTAGAACCAGAGGGTCGTGAACAGCAGCACTAGCAGGTTCAGGACGGTCAGATACTCCACTAGCGGCAGGCCGGCGCGCGTACCGGACACACTGAGGCTGCCGGTGAAGAGGAAGATGTAGAGCATTAGGATGACTGGGAAGGAGCCCAGCACCACCTGAAGCCAGAAGCCAAGGCGACCCAGGCGCCTGAAGGCTTTAGCCAGGCCCTCGATCTTGGAGCCCTGCAGACTATCGACGATGTTGTTCAGCATAAGCACCTCGCCCGATTGGGCGGTCGGAAGGATCCGGTGGCTGGCCGTCCATGATGGGATCTGAAAGGACCTGCGTTCGGCGCAATCTCGGCGGCTAGGCCAAGGCCTTCTCCTTGAGCCTGTCGAACTCGACCTGGTTGATGGTACCAGCGTCGAGCAACGCCTTGGCATCGGCGATCTGCTCCGCGGGGGACTTTCCCGCCACCTCCCGAATGTAGGCCTCGGTATCCGACCTGGCCCGCTGCAGGGCCGTCCGTTGCCGCTCCGCCATGCCCTTGCCGCGGGCCAGCACATAGATGAGTGCCGTCAAGAATGGCACGAGGACGAGCCCAATCAGCCACAGGGCCTTGTAGCCCCCGGCAAGCTCGGAGTCGCGAAACAGGTCCACCACGATGTGGAAGAGGATGATCAGGTAGGCAAAGAACAAGAAGGTCGACGCGATCAGATACAGGATGTCCCAGAAATTGCTCATCAGAATGACCTCATGGATGGAAAAAACCGCGGAACCGATGGTCCCGCACCGCCCGCCGATGGCTCGGCACAGCCGCCCACCGATTGCTGGCTCGACCTGGCGGCCGGATCAGGTGACGCCCGCGGCGATCGCCAGCACGGTGACCGCGACGACGAAGAGCATCAGCAGCAAGGGCCAGATGAAGCGCAGATACGTGTCGTAGCCCACCCCGGCGATGGCAAGCCCCCCCATCACCACCACGTTGGTCGGCGAGACCAGCAGGGTGAGCCCGTGACCCAGGATCCAGGCGGTGATCGTGAGCGGACGGCCGACGCCGGCGAAATCCGCCAGCGGTGACAAAAGCGGCATCGCCAGGGCGGCATGACCCGAGCTCGACGGGATCAGGAAGGCGAGCGGGATGTTGATCAGCAGGGTCGTCACCGCGAAGACCGCGGCGGAGGCGCCGGTGATGATCTGCTCCATCCCGAACAGCACGGTGTTCAGCGTCTGGGTGTTGGTCATGATCACCGACACCCCGCCGGCGAGCAGGATCACCATCGCCGGGCCCATCATGTCGGCCGCGCCGACCGAGATCAGCCGCACGATCTCCTTCTCGGGCATACGGGCGACGAGCCCCACCAGGACCGAGGCGACCAGGAAGAGCATCGCCAGCTCGGGGAACCACCAGTCGAGCTCGAACCAAAACGGCTCGACCCCGGCGACCTCATGGGTCAGATAGTAATCGGCCGGCCCGGTGTTGCCGCCGAGCAGCCCGGCCCAGGGGATCACCGAAAAGACCATGAGCCCGAAGGCGGCGGCGGTGATCACCAGGACCCAGACCTGGGTGATCGTCAGCCGGGGTATCGCCTCGGGCACCATCTTGACGCTGGGCCAGTCTCCGGCCTCGGTCTCCCCCGGCAGGTGCGCCGCATCCACGGGCAGCCCAGGCGTCTCTTCGGCGAGCAGAGAGCGCGACGGATTGGCCCGCACGCGAGCGGCGTACCGCAGCACCCAGCCGACCGCGATCGCGGTGAGCAGGACCCACAGGAGAAGTCGCAGGAGGATGCCGTCGCCGATCCCGACACCGGCCTCACCCGCGGCAACACCGATGGAGAAGGGGTTGACGGTCGCGGCCATGACCCCGACGGTTGCGCCAACGATAATCATCGCCGCCGTGGTCAGCCGGTCGTAGCCGAGCGCGGCCATCAACGGCAGGAAGAGGGCATAGAACCCGAGGGTCTCGACCGAGAACCCCATGGTGGAGCCGAGTAGCGCGAAGAGCACCATCACCGCGGCGATGAGCAGCGAGCCCCGCGTGCGCAGTCGGTTAGCCAGCGCCGCCACGGCGACCTCCAGGGCCTGGGTCGCGAAGCTGATGGAGATGAAGGCGCCGATCGACATGATGAAGACGATCACGCCGATCTGGCCGAAGAGCCGACCGATGGTCTGGGTGTCCACGATGCCCCGCTCGGGACTGAGCAGACCGTAGATACCGTTGACTGGGGCCAGCAAGAGCTGCTCGACCCGCTCCGTGGGCGTGAGCGGTGACTCGATGGGCTGGTAGGTGCCGGGGATGAGCGAGCCGTCGGCATCGGTCTCGTACTGCCCCGCCGGGATGAAGAAGGCCGCGATCCAGACCAAGAGGGTGACGATCGCCAGCGTCGTGACCGCGCTCGGGAACTGGAAGCGGCGCTTGCTCGGTGCGGGGAGGTCGCTGCTGTTCTCTGCGGCCATTGCTGCTCCCAGGGACTCAGAAGGACCTGCGGACCATCATCCAGATCTCGGTGGAGCTGTAGTCGCTGAAGGCGTCATCGCCCTCGTCGCGGAGGTAGAGCACCTGCGGCCGCAGCGACCAGCCGGGGGCGAAGGTATAGGTCAGCCCGCCGCCGAGCTCGTAGATGTCGAGATCGGGCCGCAGCAGGCCCGGATCGCCGAAGGCGTCCTCGTAGGGCACGTCCTCGTGGGTGCCGTTGTGCTCCCAGAGGCCGAACAGGAACATCCCGAGGCGCTCGCTGAAGTCCATGCCCCAGTCGATCTGGACCCCGTAGATGTCCTGGTCCCCGCCGCGGCGGTCGAACTTCGCCCACTCGCGGCCACCGGTGAGGGTCAGGGTCAGGGCGGCCTTGCCCTCGAGCATGGACCGGGTCCAGCCCACCCAGAGCTGGGCGATATCGCGGCTGCGCTCGCGCTCGCCGCCCCTGGGATATTCGCGGGTGCGCACCTCTCCCTCGAGCGATATCCCGTTGTCCGGGTCGAGGATGAAGGAGCGGTTGAGGAACAGGCCATAATCCTGGCGATAGCCGTCACCGCCCCGATAGCTCGCCCGACCGCGTACACCGATCGCCTGGCTGCCATTGGCGAGGGAATGCACCAGCGCCGCGTTCCAGCGCAGATCCTCATCGTCCCGACGCTCGGTGTCGTCGTAGTAGCGGAACTGATAGTCCAGGTTGCCGTCGACCGTGATGGCATCGCTGACGATGTAGGCCAATCCGCCACCGACACGGGCCTCCCAAGACCAATCCCGGGCGGGGTCGCCGCCCAGTGCATTGGTGGTGCGGGTAACGTTCTCCCGGTAGTAGCCGCCGCCGGTCTCCGCGAAGCCGAAGGCACTCAGCCGTTTGCCCTCCCGATAGCCCTTCGCCGCCTTGGCATAGATCTCGGCCTGCTGGCGCAGGTCCGGTGGCAGGTTGTCGAAGCGCAGGACCTGCTCGAACTCGAGCACCGCCTTGGCATACTCGCCCTGCTCCAGATAGGCCTGACCACGCTCCAGATGCATGGCGACGGGGTCCGTGTCCGCCGCGGTCGCGCGCGTCTCCGCCCCTTGGACGCCGCCACAAGGCAGTAGCGCCACCGCGAGCAGACACCCAGCGAGGCTGGCCCAGATGAAACGGTAGCGATCAGTCTTCACCTCATCTCCCCTTTCCCCCTCTTCCTCCCCGCAGCGCAAGCCCCGCTCCGACCTACACCGCCCTGGATGTAGGTCCTAGGTTCAGAAATCGATGGGGTCCCGGATCAGGGGACAGGTCATGCAGTGCCCGCCGCCGCGGCCGCGGCCGAGCTCGGCGCCCACGATGGTGACCACCTCCACCCCGGCCTTGCGCAGCTCCGTGTTGGTCCAGGTGTTGCGGTCATAGGCGACCACCACCCCGGGCGAGAGACAGACCAGGTTGTTGCCGCTGTCCCACTGGCCGCGCTCGGCGGCATAGTGGTCCCCGCCGGTCTCGATCACGCGCAGCTTCGGCAGTCCCAGGGCCTCGGCGACCACGTCGACGAAGGGCTTACGTTCCAGGGTTGCGTCAATGGTGCCGGGCTTGTCGCCCGGGCGCAGCGAGATCGGGTGCACCTGGTCCATGATCGGCGGATAGAGGGTGACGAGATCCCGGTCCGCGAAGGTGAAGACGGTGTCGAGATGCATGGCCGAGCGCAGCTTGGGCATGCCGGCGACGATCACGCGCTCCGCCGCCCCCTTCTCGAACAGGGCGGTGGCCACCTGGGCGATACCCTGGCGCGAGGTGCGCTCGCTCATGCCGATGAGCACCACGCCCTTGCCCACGGGCATCACGTCGCCGCCCTCGACGGTCGCCCGGCCGAAGTTCTGATCGGGGTCACCCCACCAGACCTGGACGTTCGCGTTGGCGAAGTGCGGGTGGAACCGGTAGATCGCGGTGGTCAACAGGGTCTCTTCCCGCCGCACCGGCCAGTAGAGGGCATTCAGCGTCACGCCGCCGTAGATCCAGCAGGTGGTGTCGCGGGTGTAGAGGGTGTTCGGCAGGGGCGGCAGCAGGTACTCGTGCACCCCGTGGGCCTCCCGCACCAGGGACAGGTAACCGGAGCTGCAGTACTCGTCCGGCAGGTCGACCACCGAGAGGCCGCCGATCAGGTACTCGGCGAGCGTGCGCGGCGGCACGCTCTCCAGGTAGGCCCGGGTGCTCTCCATCAGCCCCAGGCCCACGTTGTTGGGGGTGATCTTGCGGTCGAGGATCCAGTCGCGGGCCGCGGGAATAGCCACGGTCTCCGCCAGCAGGTTGTGCATCTCCACGACCTCGACCCCGCGGTCGCGCATCTTGGTCATGAAGTCGAAGTGGTCCCGCTTGGCCATCTCGACCCAGAGGACATCGTCGAAAAGCAGGTCGTCGTTGTTGCTCGGGGTGAGCCGCTGATGGCCGAGCCCCGGGGCGCAGACCATGACCTTGCGCAGGGTGCCGACCTCGGAGTGGACGCCGTAGACCGGCGCCGTGCCGCTTGCATTGCTCATTGGACTCCTCCTCGTTGGATTAGATGGCGATCAAGCCGGTGGCCAGGGCGTAGACGCCGTAGATGGCACCGGCGAGCACGATGGCGAACAGGGCCCACTCCATGGGGGTGAAGAGGCTCCGGCCCTGCTCCCGGCGGGCGACGATGTAGAGCAGGGTGCCGGGGGCGAAGATGATGAAGGACAGGAGCACGAACTTGAGCCCCCCGGCCACCAGCATGAAGAGGGTGTAGAGGGTAGCGATGGCGGCCCAGATCAGATCCTTGTTGCGTTCCTTGGAGTCCGACCCATAGGTCTCCCGGGTGAGCGTGAGCTTCAGGGCGAAGGCCGCCACCAGCACGTATGGGATCAGGGTCTTGGCGCTCGTCATGTCCAGCGCCAGGTTGAAGGCCTCCTGGGCGAAGAGCGTCAGGATCAGGAAGACCTGGACCAGGATGTTGGTGAGCCAGAGCGCCGCCACCGGCACCTGGTTGGCGTTCTCCCGCGCCAGTGCCCTCGGCACCAGCTCGCTCCTGGCGGAGGAGAAGAGCACCTCGGCGGCGAGCAGGGACCAGGCGAGGTAGGCTCCCAGCACCGAGACGATGAGTCCGATGCTGACGAACCAGGTCCCCCAGGGCCCGACCACGGCCCCCAGCACCCCGGCCATGGAGGGCTGGCGCAGCCCCGCCAGCTCCGCGCGCTCCAGGATGCCGTAGGGGAGCAGGGTCACCAGGACCAGGAGCCCCAGCACGCCGATGAACCCCATCACCGTGGCCCAGCCCACGTCCTCCCGTTTCTTCGCGTAGCGGGAATAGACGCTGGCCCCCTCGATACCGATGAAGACGAAGACCGTCACCAGCATGGTCCCGCGCACCTGGTCGAAGACCTCCGAGGCGTTGTAGGTCCCGCCACCCCAGAAACTCGCGGTGAACAGGTCGTACTTGAAGGCAAAGGCGGCGATCAGGATGAACAGCACGATGGGGACTATCTTGGCGACGGTCACCACCGTGTTGATGAAGGCGGCCTCCTTGATGCCCCGCAGGATCATGAAGTGGACCGACCACAGGATGACCGAGGAGACGACGATGGCGGTGGGCGTGTTGCCCTCGCCGAAGGCGGGCAGGAGCTTGCCGATGGTCGATGAGATCAGGATGAAGTAGGTGGTGTTGCCGAGACAGGTCCCGGCCCAGAAGCCGAAGGCCGCGGCGAAGCCCAGGTAATTGCCGAAGCCAGCCTTGGCATAGGCATAGATGCCCGCGTCCAGGTCCGGCCGGCGGATCGCCAGGGACTGGAAGACGAAGGCCAGCATCAACATACCGCCGCCGGCGATGAGCCAGGCGATGATGGCGCCGAAGGGGCCGGTGGCGGCGCCGAAGCGGGCCGGGAGGGAGAAGATCCCTGCCCCCACCATGGACCCCACGACCATGGCGGTCAGGGTCAGACGCGAGAACTTTTGATCCGCGGCCATCAAGAGGGCTCCTGTTGTTGTGTTGGTGCGTCCCCAGGCCGCGCGCCCCTGCCGCCGCGCGGCGACCCAAGCATCGGCGGGCCGAGCTTACAGCAGCCGTGTAACGATTGCATGACCGAATCCTTTGGGGATTTTCCAGGGCCCGCGCGCTGGACCATGCCTCGGCCCCCTGCCCCTGAATTGACGCCCTCTAAGGGGCTCGTGCACCATGGGCCCTCTCGCCAGAGGTCGCGCGAGACCCCAATAGCCCGCCCGGGCACCTCCAAGAACGGACCAAGGACGGCCGCCACCACCCACCAGAACCACCGCGGAGACGCCATGCTCTACCTCGACATCCCCACCGCCGACGACTATGCCGACCTCGCCGCCTGGCGCGGGGACATCGGGGTCTCGCTCTTCCTGCCCACCACCCCGGTGACCCTGGAGACCGACGCGGACCGCATCCAGCTCAAGAACCTGTCCAAGGAGGCGATCACCCAGCTCGAGGCGGCGGGGACGGACAAGCGCCGGGTCGGCGCACTCGCCGAGGAGCTCGACGACCTGATCGAAGACGACGACTTCTGGCGCTACCAGGCCCACGGCCTGGTGGTCTACGCGACCCCGGACAACCTGCGCACCTTCCGCGTCCCCAACGCCCTGGAGGCCCTGGCGAAGGTTTCCGACCGCTTTCATCTGAAGCCCCTCCTGCGCTCCACCAACTTCTGCAACGCCGGCTATGTGCTGGCCCTGGCGGACGGCAGCGTGCGCCTGGTGGAGGTCTCCAAGGACCTGCCGGCGAGCACCGTTGCCGTCCCCGGCATGCCCACCGACGCGGCCTCCTCCATCGGCAAGGCGAGCATCGCCACCCGCTCCTACAGCGGGCGCATCGGCGGC
>JBGSUY010000525.1:0-2280 GCA_041753195.1 Chromatiaceae bacterium | reverse complement strand
TGATCACGCTGGCCGCCACGCTGCATTCCTCGGGCGGGACGCCCCAGGCGTCGGCGGCGGCCTCGATCAACAGCACCCGGGCCAGGGCACCGCCCTCGCGCACGTACTGATGGCTACCACGGATTCCCTGGCTGCCGCCCGTGGAGAAGCTGCCCCACACCCGGTCCCGGGCGAGGCTTTGGCCCGGCGTTGGGTACTCAGTCTTGACCTTCGACCAATCACATTCGAGCTCCTCGGCCACCAACTGGGCCAGGCCGGTGAGGGTGCCCTGCCCCATCTCCGAACGGGCGATCCGGATCACCACCGTGTCGTCCGGCTCGATCACCACCCAGGCATTCAAATCCCGCGCCGGATCGCCCGCCACCGCCCCGGCGCCAACCCGGGGCAGATAGAGGCCGAGCGAGAGACCCGTGCCGGCCGCCGCCGTGCCGATCAGGAAATCACGGCGCGAGAGGGTCACCGATTGCTTCGCCATCAGGTCCTCCCCCGCTCGATGATCTGCGCGGCCAGGTGAATCCCGCGCCGCACCCGGTTGAAGGTCCCGCAGCGGCAGATGTTGGTGAGAGTCGAGTCGATGTCCCCGTCGGTCGGATTCGGGTTGCCGTTGAGGAGCGCGGCGGCGGCCATGATCATGCCGGGCTGGCAGTAGCCGCACTGCGGCACATCCAGCTCCGCCCAGGCCTGCTGAACCGGGTGGCTGCCGTCGGGCGACAGGCCTTCGATGGTGACCACCTGCTGCGACTCGGTGAGTGACGCCACGGGGACCATGCAGGAGCGCACCGCTTGCCCATCGATATGGACGGTGCAGGAGCCGCACAGGCCGATGCCGCAGGCGTACTTGGTGCCCGTCAGACCCAGTTGCTCGCGCAGCACCCAGAGCAGGGGCGTCGCCCCCTCCACGTCGACATCGACGGGTGCTCCGTTAATCGTCAGTTTCGCCATGGGCCGATCTCCATCGTGACGTGGATGCCGCGCCCTTATGAGCGCGAGCGGAGTCAGTCGAGACAAGGCCGAGCTCAGCGCGGCGGTCGAGAGGGGGCTTGAAACAGCGCCGAGGAGCCAGTCCCGGCCCCGAGTATAGACACCTGTCGGCAACCAAGCTCCGGCGTTTATGATCAGCCCAGGGCCCTGGGTCGGTGCGGAGCAGGCCGAGAAGATGGTGATTCGTTCTGACCGTGGATGGTCCTGGTGATCGCTCCATCCAGGCAATCGGAGAGCCGGCGAGCCGCGAGGTGGAAAATGCGCAAGGCGCGATTTGCGAATCTGATGGCGCTGGCCCTACTCCTTCCCAGCGCCCAACCCCTATCCCAAGGGGCCGGATCGCTCTACAAGTGGGAGGACACCCAGGGCCAGGTGCATTACAGCGACCAGCCCCCGGCGGATCCAGCGGTCCCGGTAGAGACGCAACCCCTGCCCAAGCAGGTGCCCGCCGAGCAGGGTCCCGACCAGGACTACTACTCGGTCGAGAACCAGGCGAAACGGCTGGAGGACGAGCGCCGGCAACGCGAGGCGGCACGACTGGAAAAGGAACGGCAACGCCAGGAGGACGAGCGGCGCGCCGCCGAGCTGGAGGCGCTCCGCGCCCCGGCGCCGCCCCAAGAAGCAGCACCGCAAGGCTACGGCTATCCGGTATACATGCTCCCCCTCAGGCCGATACGCCCACCCCATCCGCCCCATCCGCCTTATCCGCCCCACCAGCCAAGGCACCATCCCCCGAAACCGATGCCCGCCCCTTACCGCGGCGGCTCCATCGGCATCGGCCGACCTTCGCTGGTACCGCGGTGAATCCTGTGCCGCGCGGACGTCTCCCGCTCATCATCCCGCGACTGAGTTGGTTGGATTGCCCATGGGCCTGACGTCGAAGGGCTGGCGCACCTGGGGTGGCCTTGCCCTTCCCTTGGCCCTGCTCGTCGCCGTTCTTTCGGCGAGCTTGATCTCGAGCTTGATCTACAGTCTCCACATGCCAGGCCAAACCCACCGCGGCCCCCTTGCACCCCTCAGCGCCGAGGAGGGGCAGATCCGCGACCGCCTGGCCGCCCATGTCCAGACCCTGGCGGGCACCATCGGCGAGCGTAACCTCTGGCACTATCCCGCGTTGCTCGCGGCGGCCAGCTACATCGAGGGGACGCTCACCGAGCTGGGGTACCCGCCGGCGGACGAGCCCTTTGAGAGCCGCGGGCGGACGGTTCGCAACATCCTCGCCGAGCGGCGGGGTAGCACCCAGGCGGCGGAGATCGTGCTCGTGGGCGCCCACTACGACTCGGTGCTGGGCAGCCCGGG
>JBGSUY010000524.1:0-4110 GCA_041753195.1 Chromatiaceae bacterium | reverse complement strand
CCCCAGGGCCGCCAGCTCCCGCGCCTTGTCCGAGCCCGGGTCGCGGGTGAGGGCCCGGACGGCGAATCCGCCCTCGGGATCCGCCAGGATGGCCCTGACCAGGCCCCCGCCCTGGGCGCCAGTAGCCCCAAACACCGCAATGATCTTCTTCTCTGCCATGGTTGTGCTCCGGGTGTATGGCCAGGGTCCAGTTTGGCCCCGGCCTCAAACCCCGGAGTTGTGGTGCCGATGGTCAGGCACAAGGGCCGGGTGGTGACTTGGCCCTGTGCCGATGGGAAGCGGCGCTGCCGCCAGGCGGCAGCGCCGGTGGAGGGTTACTGACGCCGATAGACGATGCTGACCGTCTTGCTGGCACCCGGGGCAATCGAATACAGCGAGTAGGTGATGCGACCGGCATAGTCATCCGGAACGGCCGGGGTCACCCCAGTCACGTCGCACCGCTCCGCGCCGCCGCCTCCCTGCGGATCCCAAGCCGTCGCATACTCGATACGCAGCGCGTGCGCGTTTGCGGACTTGGCAAAGAGACCCAACCCGTGCCCGGCTGGGCCCTGGGTCCCCCAGACCGTATCCAGTGTCCGGTCATAGAGGTCATCCGCACCCGTGTTGTCGATGTCGCCGTTGAAGTAGCGCGTAAGCTTCACCGCGGAGACCGAGGCCGCGGACAGGTTCTTCACCGTCATCGCCACGGTGAGGTCCTTCTCACCCGTATCGCGGGTGAATGCCTGGGTGAGCTGGAAGACGCCGTCGGTTGTCGTCCGCACGATGCTCAGCGGGAAGGTGCCCGGCCCGCCCGGCTGGATGATGGTCGCAGGCCCGAACCCGGACTCGTCCAGACCCGCATCGTAGCCGCGCACTTGGGTGCCGCTACACAGGGCGTAACCCTCCCTGTTGTCCGCCGCGACCGGCAACTGCTGGTACCCGGCGGGCGACTGGAACTCCTCCAAGGTCCCGTCTCCGCTCATGCACACCTTCATGTAGGTGGCACCGGTACCGCTTTCGAAGCAGTTTGGCCCGTCGTCACACGTGTTGCGGCAATCGCCCGACAGGCAGGTCAGCGTCAGGTTGTAGGTGCCCGACCCGGGTGTGAGGGTCGTCCCTGTTATGAGGATCGCGTGAGGGCCAGTCTGGGTCAGCGCATAGGTGAGGGAAGCCCCCGAGGAGACCTGTGTTCCGTCTGGCCGGAAAAGGTAAAGTAATGAGTATCCTCCGCCCGTCCCAACGATCTGCACGTTCCAGGTGCTCGCACCACAGACATTGAAGTAGAACAGGTCCACGTCACCCACCGGGTTGAGCTCGTCTGACAACACGTCGGCGTTCTGGATCGGCCTGGCATCGGCAGAAGGCGATGCCACCCGTTGCAGTGAAAGGATATAGGCCATCACCGCGGCGTTACTACTTTCGGACACGAGGATCGAGTAGGTGCCCGTTTGGTCGAGTGTGGCGTAGAACGTGGCGTAGGCGACGGCGGCCACGGTTCCATCGGGCCGATATAGCCGGACAGCGGGGTACCCTGGCCCCTCCGTACGCGTGACCTGGATATGGACCGTTTGGCCCGCCGTGCCGGCAAAACGGTAGGTGTCGATGTCACCCACTGGGTCGATGGCGCAAGTCGTTAGGCTGCCGTAGGTGATGGTCTGGGGGTCGCTGGTGCAGGCGGTACCCTCCACCACGGCCATGGCCGCCGGGGCCAGGACCAGGAAGAGCCCAAGCCCAGCGACGCCTGCACGGTAGCGAACAGAAGTCAGGGGCTGACCCCGGACCCATGCTGATGCGTTCATGGATGCCTCCTTCTCTCCGAGTGGTGCTTCAGTGCAGAACCCGCCTGGTATCGGCGCCCCGTCCCCCTGAGCCGGTCCGCCGGGGTGCTGCCCGGAGACCAGCGCAAATGCTAATAGTAGCACTCCGACCAGGGTTTTACCGGAGACCGCCAACCGGCGCGGGTGTCGCTCAGGGTCGCTGGGGGCCTCCCGTGGCGTGCCTCCTGTCGCTCCAGCAGCGCCCAAGGCTGACAGTTTCAAAGGGCGTTCGCCCCAAAAGGATCCGCGCTGAAATCTCGGGAGAACCCAGCTGAGGCTCTGCCTGCAACGTTCGACCTTGCGGCCAGCCGCACCCTGCCCTAGCCTTGGCTCCAAGTGCCGGAAGGGTCCGGATTCCCATCACTTGGCCTCTAGGTATCCAGGTTCTCGCCGATGCCCTCTCCAGCCGCCCAACAGACGCCGCACCCCAGGGACAACCTGGACCAGCGGGTCTGTCTCCACGACATCGCCTGGGCCGACTACGAGGCCCTGCTCGCGGCGCGCGGGGATCAGCCCGGTGTGCGTGTCACCTATCTCGAAGGGGAGCTGGAGCTCATGACTCCATCCGTCCATCACGAATCCCTCAAGACACGCCTCGCCCGGCTGGTAGAGGCCTATGCGGAGGAGGCGGGTATCGCCCTGGAGGGCTTCGGCTCCTGGACCGTCAAATCGCCGGCCACACGGCGCGGTGCCGAGGTCGACGAGTGTTACGTCATCGGCCCCTTCACTGAACTACCCGAGATACCCGACGTCGCCATCGAGGTGGTCTGGACCCGGGGCGGTATCGACAAGCTCGAGGTCTATCGCGGACTGGGGGTCCGGGAGGTCTGGGTCTGGCAGGACGGCGGGCTGCGCTTCTTCCTGCTCCAGGACGGCGCCTATCTCGCCGCGACCCGCAGCGGCTTGTTGCCGGGCCTGGATCCCGGGTTGATCGCCCAGTGCATGGAGGCCCCCAGCCAGACGGAGGCCCTGAAGCGGCTGCGTGCCGCGCTGGGTCCTTAGCCCGCCGGCAGCCCCAAGTGGGAGCTCCCGGAGGCACCTCGCCTCGGTTCGGAGACAGGTTCACCAGCACCCATACCCCGGGCCCGCCCGCCGGCGGGCCAGAGGCCCGCGATCCGAGAAGCGGACGGGGTGACTCTTGCGCCTACAGCATCAACCAGTAGACCAGGAGCTGGAAGCCGGTGAGCGGCGCCCCGACGGCGAGGAAGCGCCAGAACCGGCGATGCTCCCCCTGCCGCTCGGCGGCCTGGGCCACGATCACGTTGCTCGCCGCCCCCACCCGGGTGAGATTCCCCGCGATGGTGCTGCCGGCGGTCAGGGCCAGGAGGAGCGTCAGTGGCGTGCCGATCACCGCCAGGGTGTCGTTCATGAGGAGGGCCGAATCGATGCCGCTCCCGAACGGCACCCCCAGCACCAGCCCGTCGGCGCTGCGGATCCCTCCCAGCAGTCGGGCTCTGGCGCGGGCAAGCGAGCCGCTCTCGGTGAGTGCCTGACCCAGGACGAAGACCCCGAAGAGGAAGCCAATCACCTCCCAGTCGATGGCCCGCCAGGCTGCCTCCCAGCCTATGCTCCCGCTCAGGAGCACCACCAGTGCGCCGTCCAGGACGATCTGCCAGATTCCGAGCCGCAGCCCCCCAGGCGCTGGAAGGCGATCAGGACCAGGACAGCGGCGAGGGTCCAGACCGGAAGGCTCATGAAGGTTCGAGTGACTGCTCCCTTTGGGTACAGCGGTGGTCCTTGAGGCCCCTAACCGCACGGCTTCCCCGCAGTACCATTCCCGCCGCGGGGTCTGAGCATTATGGAGCCGACCCCCGCGCGCTGTACTCCATCGTGTCGCGCCAACCGCGGATGATGGGTCTAGCCGCGCGGTCAGGAGACCTGATGCAAGACCGCGCGCGGGCAGTAGCCGTTACTTGGCCTCCCGTCGGCGCCAGGGACCGCTGTCTCGGATGCCGGGAGGCGGTGCGGCTACTGCGAGTCTCGGATCACCAGAACGAGGCTCGACCGCTCGCTCGGCAGACCGACGCCTACTGGGGACGGCACCCTGAGCCCCACTGGATCGCTGCAACAGCTCCCGATACGAGGCCGCATCCGGCCCCCGTCCCAGGATCGGGGGCGGGGCCCTCCCCTCTTCGCCGGAACGGTAGAAATGCGGACTCGGTACCTGGCCGCCCGGCACCGCCGGGCGATTCCTCGGCTGATCGGAATCTGCCCGATCCCGCAGGACCGGGCCGAGTCGTGCCTGGCCGGGCACTCGGTCGACGCCCACCGGCCCGGGGACCCCCTGGGGACCCGGCGGGTTCACACCGCCTCG
>JBGSUY010000523.1:0-2263 GCA_041753195.1 Chromatiaceae bacterium | reverse complement strand
CCCTGCGGGATCAGCGCCTGGTGCGGGAGCGCCACCGGACCATCGCCTGGCTCCTGGAGGCCGGGACGGCGGCAGACCTTCGGGCGATCCTGACCCAGATCGGCGATCTGGAGCGCATCCTGGCCCGGGTCGCCCTGGGCTCCGCACGACCCCGGGACCTGGTGGTGCTGCGGGACTCGCTGGCCCTATGCCCGGACCTCCAGGGGCTGCTGGCGGACACAGAGGACCCGCTCTTGGTGCGGCTGGCGGGGGAGCTCGGCGAGCATCCTCAGACGGTGGACCTACTGCGCCGCGCACTCGTCGAGCAGCCCCCGGTCCTGATCCGCGACGGCGGGGTCCTGGCCCCGGGCTTCGATGCGGAGCTTGATCAGCTGCGGGCCCTGTCCACCGACGCCAGCCAGTTTCTGCTGGATCTCGAGTCGCGGGAGCGGGAGCGCACCGGCATCCCGACGCTCAAGGTGGGCTACAACCGCATCCACGGCTACTACATCGAGCTGGGCCGGGCGCGGGCCGACCAGGCGCCCGCGGACTATGTACGCCGCCAGACCCTGAAAGATGCTGAGCGCTACATCACCCCCGAGCTCAAGCGCTTCGAGGACGAGGTCCTGGGAAGCCGGGAGCGGGCACTCTCCCGGGAGAAGGCGCTCTACGAGGCCCTGCTCTCCACCTTGGCAGAATCCCTGGTGCCGCTGCAGGCGAGCGCCTCCGCCTTGGCGGAGCTCGATTGCCTGGTCAATCTGGCCCTGCGGGCCGAGGCCCTCGACTGGAGCCGGCCCGAGCTCTCGGACGAGGCGCGAATCGAGATCCTGGACGGGCGCCACCCGGTGGTGGAGCAGGTGCTCGACGGGCCCTTCACCGCCAACGGGCTCAGCCTCGACGCCAAGCGGCGCATGCTGGTCATCACCGGGCCCAACATGGGTGGCAAGTCCACCTACATGCGCCAGTGCGCACTCATCGTGCTGCTCGCCTATGCGGGCAGCTTCGTGCCGGCGCGCTCGGCCCGCATCGGCCCCGTCGACCGGGTCTTCTCCCGCATCGGTGCCTCCGACGACCTGGCCGGCGGCCGTTCCACCTTCATGGTGGAGATGGAAGAGACCGCCAACATCCTGAACAACGCGACGGATCAGAGCCTGGTGCTGATGGATGAGGTAGGCCGCGGCACCAGCACCTTCGACGGGCTCTCGCTCGCCTGGTCCTGCGGGGTGGAGCTGGCTCGGCGCATCCGCGCCTTCACGCTGTTCGCCACCCATTACTTCGAGCTCACCACCCTGCCGGAGGAGCATGCCGGGATCGCCAACGTCCACCTGGATGCCCTGGAGCACGGCAGCCGGATCATCTTCCTGCACGCGGTGCGGGAGGGGCCGGCCAACCAGAGCTACGGACTCGCGGTGGCGGCGCTGGCCGGTGTCCCGGCGGGGGTGATCGAGCGGGCCAAGGAGCGCCTGCGGGAGCTGGAGGCGGCGGCCCTACGGCACGCCCAACGCGGAGGGGAGGCGGTGCAGCTTTCGCTGTTTCCTCCCGAGCCGGATCCGCCCGCCGAGCACCCAGTCTGCGAGGCCCTGAGGGAGCTGGACCCCGACGGGCTCACGCCCAGGGCGGCTCAGGAGGCCCTGTATCGGCTCAGAGGGATGCTCGACTAGCCAGCGATACCAGCGATACTCATACAGTACGCCTCCTCGCACGCAGCTTGCGGGAGGCCTCCATCGGCGGATCCCCAATCCGTAGCAGGGCGAGGGTGATGTTGTCACTGCCGCCCCGCTCGTTGGCGAGCTGCACCAGCGCCTCGGCGGCGGGTCCCAGTTCTTTGTCCGAGGCGGCGACCAGGACCTGGCGCAGCCAGTCGGCGGGAACCAGGCCGCTGAGCCCATCGGTGCAGAACAGGAACAGGTCGCCGGTCTGGGTATCCACCACGTCGCTTTGGACCTTCACCTCGCGGGACGACCCCAGGGCCCGCGTGAGGATGTTGTCGCCGATACCGTAGCGGCGGGCATCGTCTCTGGAGCGGAAGAACCCCTGGTCCACCACCTCCTGGATGAATGAGTGATCGTGGGAGAGCTGCTCCAGGTCGCCGGCACGCAGGCGGTAGAGTCGCGAGTCGCCCACGTTGGCGAAGGCGAGCCAGTCAGAACCGACGAAGCCCATCACCACTGTGGTGCCCATGCCGACACAGCCGGGCGTCTCCTGGGACCGCTCCCAGACCGCCAGGTTGGCCTCGCCGACCGCGGCCTCCGCCAGGGAGCGCGCCTGGTCGCGATCCCCCCGC
>JBGSUY010000522.1:0-3410 GCA_041753195.1 Chromatiaceae bacterium | reverse complement strand
CCCAGCACCTCCCGGGCACGCCGGGCCAGGGGCAGGCTGAAGTTGCCCAGGCCGCAGAAGAGGTCCAGCACCTGCTCGTCCGGCTGGGGGTCAAGCAGCTCCAGGGCCTGGTCCACCATGAGTCGGTTGAGCTAGAGGTTGACCTGGGTGAAGTCCGTGGGCTCGAAACCGATCCGCACCTGGTGGCGTGGCAGCTCATAGTGCAGGTCGATCCCCTGGCCCGGCAGGGGCCGGACGCTCTCGGGCCCGCCCTCCTGGAGGTAGACGTGGAAGCCGTGCGCGTCCGCCAGCCCCTGGAGCACACCCAGGTCCGCGACGCTCGGCGGCGCCATCACCCGGAAGACCAGGACGCAGGGCCCCTCGCCGATGGCGACCTCGATCTGGGGCACCTGGTCGCGGATGCTCAAGCGGTCCACCGTCTCGGCGAGGACCCCAAGGCGATCCCCGACGGCGGGGTGCAGCACCTCGCAGCGGCTCAAGTCCGCCAGGAAGGAGCTGCCCCGCTCCCGGAAGCCCACCAGGGTGCGCCCCTTCTTCTCCACGTGCTTGACGCCCAGCCGGGCCTTGCGGCGATAGCCCCAGGGCTCCGCCGTCAGGGGGGGGAGCCAGTGCTCGGGCTGCACCTTGCCGATGCGGGCGAAGACGTCGGCCAGGGTCTCCTGCTTGACCCGGACCTGGGCGCCGGACTCCAGGTGCTGGAGGCTGCAGCCGCCGCACACCCCGAAGTGGGGACAGCGGGGCGCGACCCGCTCTGGGGATGCGCGCAGGACCTCCACCGTCACACCCTCGTCGTAACGGCGCTGCATGCGGGTGTAGCGGAAGCGTACCCGCTCCCCGGGTAGGGCCCCGTCCACGAAGACCGCCTTGCCGTCGAAGTGCGCGAGCCCCCGCCCCTCGTGGGTCAGGGACGCGATCTCCACCTCGATCAGCTCCTTGGGAAGCAATTTGCGTTTCTTAGACAATGTTGCTCTTATTCCGACGGTTGCGTCCCTTTCTTGAGACAAACAAAGGCGTGGAGTGTAGGTCGAGCTTCAGTCCGACGCGGACCTCTCTGGCAACCGCAGGCGTCGCAGTCGGGTTGCAGCTCGACCTACAGGTGCCGGGAGGGCCAAGGGTGCCGCGGCCCGAGCTTGACCCTCAGGCGGGGAAGACGCCGGTGGAGAGATAGCGGTCACCGCGGTCGCAGATGATGACCACGATCACCGCCTGGGAGACCTCGGCGGAGAGCCGCAGCGCGGCGGCCACGGCCCCGCCGGAGGAGACGCCGGCGAAGATCCCCTCCCGGGCCGCCAGCTCGCGGGCGGTCTCCTCCGCCAGGGACTGGGAGACATCGATGATCCGGTCCACCCCTTTAGGGTCGTAAATCTTTGGCAGATAGGCCGCCGGCCAGCGGCGGATGCCGGGGATGCTGGAGCCCTCCTCCGGCTGGACCCCCACGATCTGCACCGCCGGGCTCTGTTCCTTCAGATAACGCCCGGTGCCCATGATGGTCCCGGTGGTCCCCATGGAGCTCACGAAGTGGGTGACGCACCCCTGGGTGTCCCGCCAGATCTCTGGGCCCGTGGACTCGTAATGGGCGGCCGGGTTGTCCGGGTTCGAGAATTGGTCGAGCCGCAGCCCCTCCCCCCGGGCCTCCATGGCGTTGGCGCGATCGATGGCGGCCTCCATGCTCCCGGCCTTGGGGGTGAGGATGATCTCTGCGCCGAAGCTCCGCATCACCGCCCGGCGCTCCACGCTCATGTGCTCGGGCATGATGAGCACCATCCGGTAGCCCATGATCGCGGCCGCCATGGCCAGCGCGATGCCGGTGTTGCCGCTGGTGGCCTCGATCAGGGTGTCGCCAGGTCGGATGCTGCCCCGCTCCTCCGCCCGGCGGATCATGTTCAGCGCCGGGCGGTCTTTCACCGAGCCCGCCGGATTGCTGCCCTCCAGCTTGGCGAGGATCAGGTTCTCGGTCTCCCCGGGCAGGCGCTGGAGGCGCACCAGGGGGGTGTTGCCGACGAAGTCCTGAATAGTGGGATAGGTCATGGCAGGGATGGTGCTCTTGGCCGACCGGCGCGGGTGGTGATCCCGATGGGAACGCCTTCTTGTGATTGTGCCTGAGCGCAGGCTGGCAACCAAGCCGCGCAAGGCCCCAGGCTGGTCCTCCGCCCCTAGCGCCGGCCGAGGTATCCCGATACAGTGCCGGCGCCCACAAAAGAGGACATCACGTGACCGAGACGCCAGCCAAACGCCCCATCACCCCCCTCCCCGCCCGGGACACCGTGTCGGCCCTGGCGAGCGCCGGCGGCGACCCGGACCTAGCGGCGGAGCTCTTTAGCACCCTGCTGGAGGGCCTGCCCGGGGAGATCGAGGACCTGCGCCACTGCCTGGAGGAATCGGACTGGCATGGGCTGGCCGAGCACGCCCACCAGGTGCGGGGTGCCACCCGCTACTGCGGTGTCCCGGCCCTGGACGAGGCCATCGAGGCCCTGGAGCGGGTGGCCAAGATTGGGGATCCGACCTTGATCCGGGATGGATTCCAGCGGGTGAAATCCGAGGCCCAGCGGCTGAGCGAAGGGGCGCCCTAGTCCCAAGGCCGGCCTTTCGCTTGTCGCAGACGAATCCGCCTGATCAAGGACATCAGCGCCGCCAGCCACCCAGGGAGCCGCCCTGGCGGGGAGGTGCCTGATAGCCCCCCGGTGGGACCACGACGGTCCCCCCCTGGTTGATGATGACGGTGTCGGGGCCGCGGCCCCGATGACCACCCCGGTCCGGGCCATAACCCCAGCCGGAATAGGCGGGGTGCTGACAGTTGGGGCTTACCGTGTAGCCGAATTCCCGCTCCCGTCGGCACCCATCGGACCAGTACTGCCGAGAGGCGGAGTCCCGGGGCGCGGCCGCCGCGGGCGGCCCCTGGATGGCCGAGTAGGAGCGGGAGCGCTCGCTGCGGGACTGGGACGGATCCCCCGCCTGGGCAAGGAGGGCGAGGCTCATCAACGGGATCCAAAGCAACCGGATGGGGCCCATGGGTCTATCGCTCCTCAGGTTGAGCGTGAAATCGATCCGGCCGGACGGCGCACTTCCAGCCCGATCAGAGGGTAGGGTCGGGAATCCCGCATCACGGCCCGATTCCAGGGCACCAGGGCAGACCCGAGGGTGTCCGCCAGCCGTGTCCGCGCATAGGGGTCCAGCCGGACCTCGAGGATGCAGCGGAAGCCGCAGACCCCAAAGCCGTCGTCCCGGTGGACGCGCAGCCGATAGGCGGCCTTCGGGATCAGCCCCTCCGCCATACACTGGGTCAGCAGGTTCGAGACCAGATCGATCAGGGATGCCTCGTCGAGCAGATCCCCCGAGCGCGAGCCGCTCCAGGCCCAATCCCGCTCTCGCAGGGCCCGCACCGGGGCGCGCAGAAGTCCGGCGCGACGTTG
>JBGSUY010000521.1:0-1955 GCA_041753195.1 Chromatiaceae bacterium | reverse complement strand
CGTTCGACCTGGCCGACGGGCAGGAGCGCGAGATCACCTTCAGGCTCGGGCTGGGGGGCACGCCGGGCGGCGAGGATGCGAACCAGCTCGTCTATCGCTACCGCGGCGCCGAGGCCGCCCGGCAGGCCCTCGAGGCGGTGTGGCACTACTGGAACCACACCCTCGGCGCGGTCCAGGTGGAGACATCCGACGAGTCCCTCAATGTACTGGCCAATGGCTGGCTCCTGTACCAGACCCTCGCCTGCCGACTCTGGGCGCGCAGCGGCTATTACCAGTCGGGCGGCGCCTTCGGCTTCCGCGACCAGTTGCAGGACGCGATGGCGCTGGTGCACTGCGAGCCACGGCTGCTGCGCGCGCAGATGCTCCTGTGCGCGGGCCGCCAGTTCCCGGAGGGCGATGTCCAGCACTGGTGGCATCCGCCCTCCGGCCGGGGCGTGCGTACCCACTGTTCCGACGATTACCTGTGGCTGGCCCTGGCTACCTGCCGCTATGTGCTCTCTACGGGCGACTCCGGGGTGCTGGATGAACCCGTCGAGCTCCTGGAGGGCCGGCCGCTCAGCCCGGAGGATGAGTCCTACTATGACCTGCCCGGTCACTCCGGGAGCGTGGAGAGCCTCTATCAGCACTGCGTGCGGGCCATCCGACGCGGCCTCGCGTTGGTTGGCCCCCAGGGCCTGCCGCTGATCGGCTCCGGCGACTGGAACGATGGCATGAACCGGGTGGGCTTTCAGGGCAAGGGGGAGAGCGTTTGGCTGGGCTTCTTCCTGTACGAGGTGCTGCGCCAGTTCGCCACCCTGGCGCAGCTGCATGGCGATCCCGCCTTTGCCGAGCTGTGCGCGGCCGAGGGCGCGCGCCTGGGCGAGGACCTCGACCGGCATGCCTGGGATGGCGCCTGGTATCGCCGCGCCTGGTTCGACGACGGCACGCCGCTCGGATCCAAGGACAACAGCGAATGCCGGATCGATTCGATCTCCCAGAGCTGGGCGGTGCTTTCCGGGGCGGCCGATGTCGAACGCGCACGCATGGCCATGCAGGCCCTGGACGAGCGGCTGGTGCGCCGTGAGCACGGCCTGATCCAGCTACTCGATCCCCCCTTCGACCGGTCGGACCTGGACCCCGGCTACATCAAGGGCTATGTGCCGGGCGTGCGCGAGAACGGAGGCCAGTACACCCACGGCGCCATCTGGGCGGCCATGGCCTTCGCGGCCCTGGGCGACAGTGGGCGCGCCTGGGAGCTGACGACCATGATCAACCCGGCCAACCATGCGAAGACACCGGAGGCCATCGCGACCTACAAGGTGGAGCCCTACGTCATGGCCGCGGACGTCTACGCGGTGGAACCCCACATCGGGCGCGGCGGCTGGACCTGGTACACCGGCTCGGCCGGCTGGATGTACCGGCTCATCGTCGAATCCCTGCTGGGCCTGCGACTGGAGGTCGATCGGCTCTATGTGGCCCCCTGCCTGCCTGCCCACTGGCAAGGGCTGAAGATCCACTACCGTTATCGGGAAACCGTCTATCGCATCGCCATCGTGCAAACCCCCTCCGCCGGGGATGTCACGGGCGGCGTGACAGGCCTCCGCGTCGATGGTGTCGACCAGGAGGGCCAGGCGATCGTCCTGGTCGATGATCGGCGCGAACATGCCGTCCAGGTCACCGTCTCTGGACGACAGTCTGACCGTTAAAGAAAGAGAAGAATCGCGAAATAGTGGCTGACGCTTCCGGCCAAGACGAACAGATGCCAGACGCCATGGCACCAGGGCCGGACGGAATCCAGCGCATAGAAGATCACGCCAACGGTGTAGAAGAGGCCACCGGCCACCAGGAGTTGGAAGCCCGGCGGGGGTAGGGCAGCGATGATGGGATCGAGTGCGAGCACGATCAGCCAGCCCATGGTCAGATAGATGACCACGGACAGGATGCGCCCGCCCTCGCCGCGCAGCGTATCGATGAGG
>JBGSUY010000520.1:0-5261 GCA_041753195.1 Chromatiaceae bacterium | reverse complement strand
GGCACCGGCCACCACCGAGCCGGACCCGGCCAATGCCCCGGCGCCGCGCCCCTTGAGCGATGACCCCAACCTGCTCCTCGGCGTGGCCGCCTCGCCGGGCCTCGGCGTGGGCAAGGTCTACCAGTTGCGCCGGGAGGAAATCCAGGTCCCGGAGGTCGGCGATGCGGATCCGCGCAAGGAGCGCCGCAAGCTCGAGGATGCAATGGACCGGGGCAAGAACGAGCTCGAGCAGCTTCAGGCGGAGTTGAAGGCCCAGACGGATCCGAAGAAGGCGGCCATCTTTGCCGCTCACCAGGAGCTCTTGGAGGACCCGGACCTGCTCGACATCGCCGAGAGCGCCATCGCCAAGGGCAAGGGCGCGGCCTTCGCCTGGCAGCGGGCCTACACCGCCCACGCGGAGCGTCTGGCGAAGCTCAAGAACCCGATCATGGCCGGCCGCGCCGTGGATCTGCGGGACGTGGGCCGGCGCATCCTGGGGATCCTCACCGGGGCGCCGATGGAGGAGCCGAAGATCCCGGCGGGCTCCATCCTGATCGCCGAGGAGCTCACCCCGTCCGACACCGCCAAGCTCAACCCGAGGGAGGTGCTGGGCTTCGCCACCGTGGGCGGCGGTGCCACCTCCCACGTGGCCATACTGGCCCGTTCCCTCGACATACCGGCGGTGGCCGGCATCGAGCCCCGGGCCCTGGATCTGCCGAACGGGTCGGACGTAATCCTGGACGGCGGCAAGGGACAGATGCGCATCAACCCGGATCCCGCGGAGTTGGAGCGCATCACCGCGGCCCAACAGCGCCTCGCCGAGAAGAAGACCGCCGACCTCGCCTCGGCCCTTGAGCCAGCGACCACCACGGACGGGCACAACGTCGAGGTGGTGGCCAACATCGGTGGTCTGGAAGACGCGGAAAAGGGGATGAAGCTGGGCGCCGAAGGGGTCGGACTGCTACGTTCCGAATTCCTCTACCTGGATCGCACCGCCGCCCCCAGCGAGGACGAACAGGCGGAGATCTACTCGGACATCGCCCGGGCCCTGAACGGCAAGCCGCTCATCATCCGCACCCTGGACGTGGGCGGCGACAAGCCCTTGGCCTATCTCCCCATGCCCCGGGAGGAGAATCCATTCCTCGGCATCCGCGGGGTACGCATCGGGCTCGACCGGCCCGAGATCCTGCGCACCCAGGTGCGCGCCATCCTGAGGGCCAGCAAGGGCAACCGGCTGCGCATGATGTTCCCGATGATCGCCACCTTGGACGAGATCCGCTCCGTAAAGGGGCTGGTGGAGGAGGAGCGCGCCAAGGTTCCGGACAGCGACCCGGTGGAGTTGGGGATCATGGTGGAGGTGCCGGCTGCCGCCATCATGGCCCGGCAGTTCGCCCGGGAGGTGGCGTTCTTCTCCATCGGCACCAACGACCTGACCCAGTACACCCTGGCCATGGACCGGGGACATCCCAAGCTTGCCGCCAAGGCGGACGCCATGAACCCGGCGGTGCTTCGGCTCATCGCCCAGACCGTGGAGGGGGCGGCCGCCGAGCGCAAGTGGGTGGGGGTGTGCGGTGGTCTTGCCAGCGACCCCCAGGCGGTGCCCATCCTGGTGGGCCTCGGGGTCAAGGAGCTCTCCTGCAGCGTGCCCGCCATCCCGGCGGTCAAGGCCGAGGTCCGTGCCCGCTCCTTGAGCGAGTGCCAGACCCTGGCCCAGCAGGCCCTCGCCCAGGACACCGCCGCCGCAGTGCGCGCCCTGGTCCCCCTCGACTACTGAGCCGCCTCATTTAGGAGACTGAGCCATGAGCCTAAACACTGTTTGGGAGAGCACCTTCGGTGGTCTTCAGAAGATCGGCAAGGCGCTGATGTTGCCGGTGTCCGTGCTGCCGGTGGCGGGCATCCTGCTCGGCGTCGGGGCCTCGATCGCTCGCGAGGCGCAGACCCCCTGGATCGCCGAGGTGGGGCGGATCATGTCGGCGTCCGGCGACGCCATCTTCATGATTCTGCCCCTGATCTTCGCCATCGGCGTGGTGCTGGGCTTCACCAAGAACGACGGCGTGGCGGCCATGGCTGCCACCGTCGGCTATTTCGTGCTGCTGGCGGCGCTCGGCGTCATCGGCATGATCTTCATCGGCTGGATGTCGCCGGCCGAGCCCCTCAAGCTCAGTGCGGACGGCGCGAAGGCGGTGCATGTGGAGTACGACCGGGAGCGGGCGCGCTTCGTGTGTCTGGACAAGGACGGGCGAACCCTGGAGAAACTCCGGGCCGACGAGCTCAAGGAGGGTTCGCTGACCTGTGACGAGGTGAGCGTTCCCTTCGTCCTCCAGGCGGGGACGGGTGAGGGGGAGGCGGGGGCGATCGCCCTCTACGATGCCGGCTCGGGCGAGATGGTGGCCTTTCCCGCCGCCAAGAGCCGCCCGGAGATCAAGAAGATCTTCGGCATCGAGTCGATCGATACCGGCGTCTTCGGCGGTATCCTGATCGGCCTCATCGCCGCCTTCCTATTCAACAAGTACTACCGTATCCAGCTCCCACCCTATCTCGGGTTCTTCGCCGGCAAGCGCTTCGTGCCGATCGTCGTGGCGTTCGCGGCCATTGCGCTGGCGGCGGTACTGGCGGTGATCTGGCCCCCCATTGGGGCGGGGATTCGCGACTTTGGCGACTGGGCGGCCTATGGTAATCCGGCGGCGGCGGTGACGATCTATGGCGTGGTGGAGCGCATGCTGCTGCCCTTCGGCCTGCACCACATCTGGAACGTGCCCTTCTTCTTCGAGGTGGGCAGCTTCGTCAACCCCGAGACGGGGGAGACGGTGCACGGGGTGCTGAGCCGCTTCTTCGCGGGCGACTACGAGGCGGCCATCCTGGGTGGCGGCTTCGTGTTCAAGATGTTCGGCCTGCCGGCCGCCGCCTTTGCCATCTACATGACGGCCAAGCCGGAGAACAAGGCGCGGGTGGCGGGCATCATGGGATCTGCCGCACTCACCTCCTTCCTAACGGGCATCACCGAGCCCCTGGAGTTCTCCTTCCTGTTCGTGGCACCGGTGCTCTACGTGGCCCACGCGATCCTGGTGGGCATCGCCTTCTTGACCACCTACCTGCTCGACGCGCGCCTCGGCTACAGCTTCAGCCACGGCTTCATCGACTACGCGCTCTACTACGTCAACAACATCAGGCCTTGGATCATCCTGGTCCTGGGTCCGATCTTCGCCGTCATCTATTTCGCCGTGTTCCGCACCCTGATCCTGCGGATGGACCTCAAGACCCCGGGTCGCGAGGCGGAGGCGGCGATCGACATGGCGGACGTCAAGGCCGCGGTGGCGGACGATTTCGCCAAGGAGTTGGTGCTGGCTTTCGGCGGCAAGAGCAATATCCAGGGCCTGGATGCCTGCATTACCCGCCTGCGGGTGGAGGTGGCGGACATGGGCAAGGCCAATCCCGAGAAGCTCAGGGCCCTGGGCGCGGCCGGTGTCGTCACGGTCGGCAAGAGCCTCCAGGCCATCTTCGGACCCAAGTCGGAGAACCTGATGACCGACATGCAGGAATACCTGGCCCATGCGGGAGCGGAGGCGGAGCTGCCGGAGGGTGCCGCGGCGCCCAAGGTCCGCTACAAGGCCGATGACTTGAAGCCCCGGGCCCGGGATCCCCAGGCTCCGCAGAAGGCCCGGGCCATTCTGGCGAGCTTGGGAGGTGCCAGCAACGTTCGGCAGGCGGAGGCGGCGGCCGAGACCCGGCTGCGGGTCACAGTGGCGGACGGCGCCAAGCTGGACGATGCTGCCCTCGCGTCCGCCGGGGTTCAGGGCGTCTTGAGGCTTCCGAACAATGTTCTGCACCTCCTGGTGGGGCTCAACGCGGACCAGTATGCCGCGGAGATGAAGGCGGCCATGGCGACTTGATCGGCTGGCAACTGTCGGGGGTCTGGGGTGTCACCTCGCTGAGGTGCAACCCCGGTCCCCGGCCGCACCAAACCGCCTGGGATGAGTGTCCGTCTCTCTAGAGGGGGCGACGGTCGGTTCCGCCGACCTCGCCCAACGCGGGCGAGCGGGTGGCGTCCCAACTGAGCTTGATCCGGCTGATCCCGAGGTCGTCCGCGTTCGCCGGAGGCCTTGATACTAGCGGTCGCAGGCGCTCTTCGGGGGATGGCCCAAGGGGGTTGGGGTCAAGCCCTGCCTTTCGCGATGCGAATTTTCTGGCCCACGAAGATGAGGTCCGCGTCTTTGATGACCTCCCGGTTGGCCTCGAAGATCCGCGGATAGGCGTTGCCGTCTCCGTAGAAGCGCTTGGCCAGGGCCCAGAGCGTGTCGCCCTTCTCGATGACATAGAACTCCACCGCCTCGGTTTGGGGTGGGGCCTTGAGATCCTGCGCCTTAACCTCGCTCACTCCCTGAACGTTGCCCGCCATCAACACCGCCTTCTCCAAGGCATCGGGACTCTGGGCGTCCCCGGCGAGCGAGACGACTCCGTTCTGGTAGCTAACCTCCAGATCCTTGATGCCAGGGTTGTCCTTTTCGATCTCCTCCCGGATCTTGGCGCTCGCCTCTGCCTCGTTACCGAACAGCTTCTTGCCGACGTCCTTAACAAAGTCGAACAGGCCCATAGCGGTAGCTCCCCACATCACGGATTTAGCCCGAAGGCAACCCTAGCACAAACCCATGACATTCAGGCTCATCCAGATCGAGCCTGGTTCGGTCACCTCGATCTGGTAAGCTTCGATACCTCAAGTCAATCACCCGGCTCTGTCGGAGCCTGCCTCAACTGGGGAGATTTGCTATGCCGCTTTGGGCGCTCATCGTTTGGCTCGCCATCGGCGCCGTCGCCGGTCTGGTTGCCCGACAGGTCGTTGGTGGTGTGCCGCCATTCGGCCGGATCGGGGACGTCATCCTCGGCATCGCGGGTGGGGTGGTCGGCGGATTCCTGCTCGCCGCGACGGGCATCCAGGGCACCGTCGGGGGGCTCATCGGCACCATGGTTACGGCCCTGATCGGCGCCGTGCTGCTGGTCTGGCTATCCAACCGAATCAAGATCAAGTCCAGCTGAGCCGGAACGGGGCCTTGACGATGACTGAAACAGACGACAAGGGTTTCTTCGACCGCCTCGGGGAGATCCTGAATACCCCCCTGCCAGGGGCCCGGCCCGCGCCAAGCTCCCAAGCAACCGCCAGCACGGAAGCCCCGGAGGAAGATGCCGGCCTCTTGGACCGCATCCGGGACATCCTGAGCACCCCACTGCCGGGGACAGCGGCCCCTGGCGTCCAGACCCCGGGTGGCGCGCAGGCGGCGGAGCCGGCG
>JBGSUY010000519.1:0-2815 GCA_041753195.1 Chromatiaceae bacterium | reverse complement strand
GGCGGTCTCCCTCGCCGCCTCGCAGTCCGCCTTGCCGGCCGCGGCGCCGGTAATGGCCCGGTCCACCAGCTCCTCGGAAGCCATGCGCCGCTTCTGGAGCTTCTGTTGGCGGTCAGCCTCTCGCTGGGCATTGTCGGCGTTGAGACAGGCGGCTCTGGCGCGTGCCTCACCGGCATCCGCCTCCCGTTCAGCCAGGGTCACCTGGGCACGAAGGTCCTGGTTCCACAGCTCGAGCAGGAGCTGTCCGGCGACCACCCGATCCCCCTCTCGTACCTCCAGGACGGCGATCTGGCCGCCAGCGCCGGGCGCCAGCTTGGCGCGCCGGCAGGCCTTGACGGTACCCGCCCGGGTGTTGGCGACGATGGCCTCGACGGCGTCGATCTCGGCTGAGCGCACTCGCACATCCACGGGCTTCTGGCGCGTTCCGTACCACCAGCCCCCGGCAGCGGCAGCGGCGAGGGCGATCAGCAGGATGGACTTCAGCGGGATGGCCATCAGGGCGAGGCGGGGCGGAACGCGTGGGATTCAGAAGGGGCATTGTAGCGGCCCCAGCACGGGTTACGGCCAATCATCACCGCCCCTGGCGCCATCCCAAAAACGCTCAGGCCCGCACGAGGCGGGCCTGAGGGGTGCCGGATTCCGGGAACGGTCAGATTTCGAGCTGGACGCGCAGCTTTTTCATGGCGTTCTTTTCGATCTGGCGGATGCGCTCGGCGGACACATTGAACTGCTGGGCCAGCTCGTGCAGGGTCTGCTTCTTCTCGTTCAGCCAGCGCTCCCGCAGTATGACCTTGCTACGCTGATCCAGACCCTCCAGGGCGGCGTAGAGACGTTCCCGCTGGTCGCGGTCGGTGTCCTCGCGCTCCAGCATGCGGGAGGGCTCCATGCGGATGTCCGGCAAGTAGGTCGAGGGGGCCGAGGGGGCGTCATCGTCATCATCCTCGTAGCCGTCGAAGGCGAGGTCCTGGTTGGCCAGGCGCGACTCCATCTCGAGCACCGTCTCAGGCTTCACCCCCAGATCCGCGGCCACACTGTCCACCTCCTCCTTGGTGAACCAGCCAAGGCGCTTCTTGGCGCTGCGCAGGTTGAAGAACAGCTTGCGCTGGGCCTTGGTGGTAGCCACCTTGACGATGCGCCAGTTGCGCAGGATGTACTCGTGAATCTCGGCCCGGATCCAGTGCACCGCGAAGGAGACGAGCCGCACGCCCATGTCGGGCTCGAAGCGGCGCACCGCCTTCATGAGGCCCACCGTGCCCTCCTGGATCAGGTCCGGCAGCGGCAGTCCATACCCCAAGTAGCCGCGGGCGATGCGGATCACGAAGCGCAGATGAGACATCACCATGCGGCGTGCCGCCTCCATGTCCCCATGGTCGCGCAGCCGCAGGGCCAGGCTCCGCTCTTCTTCGGGGGTCAGCACCGGGATCTGGTACGAGGCACTAATGTAGGCGTCGATATTGCCGGTCGGCATGAGGGCGTAATCTTTGGCCATGGTCCGAATACCTGAGTTAGGGTTCTGGGAAAATATCCTAGCAGGACAGTCTGAAATTTACCAGTAGCTTTAGTGCGGTTTTCACTGAGCCGCCGCACAAAACGTTGAACAGACTCTAGGCAAGATTGCGGATTTGTACAAGGGCGGCGGGGGCCCCTTTCGCATTGGTTATTTCGATGAAAACCATCGACCATGCCGATTCTGCGTATCTTTAATATTATTTATCAGTATCTTGAATAACATTAGCTTAAGCTTTCTGGTAGATTAAGGTTTCGTCACCCCGAACCCGGGAGGTCCAGCACCTGTCCAATGGTATCTGTTCAACACATGGTCAGCCAGCTCGGGGCCGGGCTGGCCCAGACCCGAGGCACGTCGACCCTAGTCTGGCTCCACCTCCCGCAAGTGGCGGTTGACGGCGATCCAGCTCCCCACCAGACCCAGCAACATACTTCCGCCCAGCATGCCCAGCAGGGCTAGGAAGCCGAGACCGGACAAGGGGAATTCGCTGCGGTAGAGGCTCGCGAGGCGCGACACCGGCCCCTGGAGGGCGAGCACGGCGATGCTGACCAGGATCCAGGCCGCCACCCCGCCGAGTAGCCCGTACCAGGCCCCAGCATAGAGGAAGGGGCGCCGGATGAAGGCCGCGGTCGCACCCACCAGCTCCATGATCGCGATCTCCCCGCTGCGATTCTGGATCTCGAGGCGAATGGTGTTGCCGACGATCAGGAGCACCCCAAGCCCCAGCAGGCCCCCGAGCAGGAGCACCGCCGCCTGGATCAGGTCCAGGATGGCCTGAAAGCGCATCAGCCACTGGGTGTCCACCCGCACGAAGTCCGCCTCCGGCAGGTCCAAGAGTCGCTCCTCCATCGACTGGACCTGCTCCAGGGTCGCGTAATTGGGGCTCGGGAACAGGGCCAGGACGGCGGGCAGCGGATTCTCCTTGAGTTGGGCCAGGGCCTCCTCGAATCCCGCCTGCTCGCGGAACTCCTGCAAGGCCTCCGCCGCACCGATTACCAATACCCGATCGAGCTCCGGCCAGGCCCGCAACTCGTCCGCCACGCCCTTTGCCGCGGCGTCAGACACGCCCGGGCGCAGGAACACCGACACCGCGGCGGCCTGGTCCCAGCCCCCCACCAACTGACGCAGGTTCTCGGTGAGCACGAAGAGCCCCGCGGGCAGGGCCAGGGCCACGGCGATCACCGCCACCGTCATCCCGGTGCCCCAGGGGGAGCGCATGAGTCGACCCAAGGTGGCGATGGCGCTCTGGACGTGATGATTGAGCCACACCCCCGGCAGCTCGACCAGACGGGGTCCGGCGCGGCGCCG
>JBGSUY010000518.1:0-1900 GCA_041753195.1 Chromatiaceae bacterium | reverse complement strand
GCGCGATCAGGAGCAGGGCCAGGGGTAGGGCGGCGAGGCTCAGCCAGACGGGACCCGGCAGCCCAGCGGCCAGGATCAGGGGCAGGGGCGTGAGCAACAGGGCGGCGTAGAGGACCCGCGACCTGGAGCGCCCCAGATAGTGACAGAGGGTGCGGCGCCCCGCGGCCTGATCGGTCTCCAGGTCCCGGTCGTTGTTGAGCAGCAGGACCGCCGCCGCCGGAAGGCCCAGGGCGACACCCAATAGCAGGGCAGAGCGCTCGAAGCTCAGGGCCTGCAGGTAGTGGCTGCCCACCACCGAGGCGATGCCGAAGAAGCCCAGCACATAGAGCTCACCGAAGGGGCCGTAGGCGATGGGCCGGGGACCACTGGTGTACGCATAACCGCAGGCGATTGCGGCGAGCCCGAGGGCGAGGATGGGCCAGCCCCCTCTGATCACCAGGAGCAGGCCCAGGAGGAAGGCGAGCCCGAAGGCCATGTGGGCGGCGGCGCGCACCTGACGGGCGCTGAACCAGCCCTGGGCCGTGGCCCGGGGGGGGCCCAGTCGCTCATGGGTGTCGGTCCCGCGCTCGAAGTCCGCCGCATCGTTGTGCAGGTTGGTCCCCACCTGAATCGCGAGGGCCGCAAGCACCGTGGCCAGGGCAGTCGCCGAGGCCAGCCCTCCGGTCTGGGACACAGCCAGCCCGATCCCGGCCGCCACCGGCGCCAGAGACAGCAGCAAGGTCTTGGGGCGGGCGGCGGAGATCCAGAGTTGGAAGCGCCGAGGGCCGAGGACCGAGGGCCGAGGGGGTGGCATCTGTAGCGGCATTCTGTCCTTGGCCCTTGGCCCTAGGCCCTGCGGGCGAGCGCGTCCGTTCACGGCCGGCGGGGAAACTTACCGAAGTCCGGGGGGCGCCGCTCCAGGAAGGCGTCCCGTCCCTCCTGAGCCTCGGCGGTGGTGTAGAAGAGGGCGGTGGCGTTGCCCGCCAGCTCCTGGATCCCGGCGAGCCCGTCGGTGTCCGCGTTGAAGGCGGCCTTGAGGATCCGCAGGGCCGTGGGGGAGAGCTCCAGCATGCGCCGGCACCAGTCGATGGTGACGGACTCCAGCTCCGCGAGTGGCACCACGGTGTTCACGAGACCCATGGCCAGGGCCTCCTGGGCATCGTACTGGCGGCACAGGAACCAGATCTCCTTGGCCTTCTTGAGCCCCACGGCGCGGGCCATGAGCCCGGCCCCGAAGCCGCCGTCGAAGCTCCCCACCCGGGGGCCGGTCTGGCCGAAGCGGGCATTGTCCGCGGCGATGGTCAGGTCGCAGACGAGATGCAGCACGTGTCCCCCGCCGATCGCATAACCCGCCACCATGGCCACTACCGGCTTGGGCAGGGTGCGGATCTGGCGCTGGAGCTCCAGGACGTTCAGGTGTTCCACCCCGGCCCCGTCCCGGTAACCCTCCTGGCCGCGCACCCGCTGGTCGCCCCCGGAGCAGAAGGCCAGATCCCCCGCCCCGGTGAGTACGATGACACCCACGGCGGGATCTAGGTGGGCGCGGTGGAAGGCGTCGATCAGCTCCCGCACCGTCTCGGGGCGGAAGGCGTTGCGCACCTCCGGACGGTTGATGGTGATCTTGACGATACCTCGGTTATCCCCCTGGCCTTGCTGGTAGAGGATGTCCCCGTAGCCGGTGTCGGGCGGCGTCTCCCAATGGACGGCCGGGCCGTCCGACGACTCGTGCATGGTGCTTGACTCCGGAAGTTGGGTCCCTAACCGAGCAGATCCGTTCCACCGAGGAGGCGGCGGAACCCCAGGTGAGCCTCGAGGCTCTGCTCCGCGTCCACCTGGACCTCAATCAGGCCCCCGGGGCCGCCTGCGAGGCACTCGCCCAGCGCCTGTGCGAGCACCTCGCGCCAGCACGCGGCGTCCGCGA
>JBGSUY010000517.1:0-2447 GCA_041753195.1 Chromatiaceae bacterium | reverse complement strand
GCTAGTGATCCGGTGGTCCCGCGTGGAAGGGCCATCGCTCAACGGATAAAAGGTACGCCGGGGATAACAGGCTGATGACCCCCAAGAGTCCCCATCGACGGGGTCGTTTGGCACCTCGATGTCGGCTCATCACATCCTGGGGCTGCAGCAGGTCCCAAGGGTTCGGCTGTTCGCCGATTAAAGTGGTACGTGAGCTGGGTTTAGAACGTCGTGAGACAGTTCGGTCCCTATCTGCCGTGGGTGTTCGAGACTTGCGAGGATCTGCCCTTAGTACGAGAGGACCGGGGTGGACGGACCTCTGGTGGACCGGTCGTCGCGCCAGCGGCGCAGCCGGGTAGCTAAGTCCGGACGGGATAACCGCTGAAAGCATCTAAGCGGGAAACCCACCTCAAGACCAAGTCTCGCTTGAGAGCCGTGGTAGACCACCACGTCGATAGGCCGGAGGTGCACACGCGGCAACGCGCTCAGCCAACCGGTCCTAATCGCTCGAGCGAGCTCACCCTCGCCCCAGACACGAACGTACCGCAACCGCGACGACGACGACCCATGCCCCCGCACGATCGAGACCCCAGGCCGCGGCCCACCACGCCGCCGCCCAGGGAAGCCAGGATGGCCTGGTGGCGCAAGCGCGGGTGACCCACCCGATCCCATTCCGAACTCGGCCGTGAAACCCCGTAGCGCCCATGGTACTGCGTGACAACACGCGGGAGAGTAGGTCGCCGCCAGACCATCCTGCCTCCCCCCACCAACCACCACCCCACGACCCAACCCCCGCCACACCACAGCTCCCGGCCCCCAAGGCCGGATCGACGCGGGGTGGAGCAGCCCGGTAGCTCGTCAGGCTCATAACCTGAAGGTCGCAGGTTCAAATCCTGCCCCCGCAACCAACCCAACCCACACCCCCCACCCACACGCCACCGCCGCGACCCCACACACCGCCGGCCGCGAACGCTCACTCGTCGGTGCGCACGCCCAGCGTCCGCACCCAGCGCCCCTGTCGCAGCCTACGTGACCTGCCCCCCCTGGGCGCCCTCGGTCGAAGCTGGAGTCCTGCCCTTTGGTAGCACGCCTTGGGGCACGGCGCGAGCGGGCGGCCGCCAACGCAGCGCTTGACATCTGCACGCTGAGCAATGTCGGCCTCTGTCACGTCCCAAGTTCGCTGTGCTAACTGAAAATGATGCTTGCTGCACCTATCACCGCAGCAGACCCTGTTGCTTAGGTGACGCCATGAGATGCACGGACGTGTTCTCGGGCGTCGACAGAGCAGGAGCATGGGCGGGTTCGTGATCGTTGGCAGCGGAATCGCTGGGCACCGGGCAGCCGCCGAGCTTCACAGGCTTGCGCCTGGTAGCACCGTTCACATCATTGGGAACGAGCCCGGCAGGCCCTATGATCGGCCGCCACTGTCTAAGGAGTACCTGTTGGTGCCCGAACCCGTGCGGCCAAATCTCGCTCAGTCCGAGATCTATGATGCGGGTGTCGATCTGCACGATTGCGAGACCGTGACGTGTATCGACCGCGAGGAGCGGTCGGTCACGCTGGCGAGCGGCACCCGCATACATTACGCGGCGCTGCTGCTGGCAACGGGTTCTCGCCTGCGACGGCTGACCCTTCCCTCCGTCGATCCCAGGCGCATCCACTACCTGCGGACGATCGATGATGCGCAGAGGCTCAGGACTGCGCTGGAGCGTGGCCGGCGCGTGACCGTCATCGGCGGGGGCTTCATCGGCCTCGAGGTGGCGGCCGCTACGCGCCATCACGGCTGCGCCGTGACCGTGATCGAGATGGCCCCGATGCTCCTCGCGCGGAGCGCCACACGGGCGCTGGCCACCTACGTGCACCGCCTGCATGAGCGGCGTGGCGTCGAGATCGTGCTGGGCGCCCGTGTCGAGGAGGCCCACGAGGAGGATGGCGCGGTCATGCTCTCCTGGGCTGGTGGGCAGGTCAGGGCGGACATGGTCGTGATCGGCATCGGGGTCGTCCCCAATGTGGAGCTCGCGGTGGCAGCGGGCTTGGGAACGGCGGACGGCATCGTCGTCGATTACGCCTGCCGGACCTCCGATGCCTCGATCTTCGCCGCCGGCGAGGTGACGTGTCATCCGATCGGCCGCCTTCCCCTGCGCGCACGGACCGAATCCTGGAGCGTCGCATCGGCACAGGCAGCGGTTGCGGCGAGGAGCATGTTGGGCATGAACAGCTCGCTCGACGAACTGCCCTGGTTCTGGTCCGACCAGCACGGGGTCAACATCCAGTGCCTGGGCCTGCCGAACGCGGCAAGCAGGTTCGTCGAGCTGGGTGACCCGTCCTCCGACGCCTGGCTTCGGATCGGCATGGACGAGATGGGCAGGCTGATCGGTGCCGAGGCGGTGAACATGGGGCGCGAGGTGTCGGCGTTGCGGCGCGCGGATCGGAACGCCCAGCCGGTCCCGCCCTGGATCCTGGACGCC
>JBGSUY010000516.1:0-4204 GCA_041753195.1 Chromatiaceae bacterium | reverse complement strand
GGCGCGGCAGGGTTCCCCGCGGAGCCCCTGGCGGCGGTCAGGCAGGTGGGGGAGGATGCCATCGCCATGCTCGTGGGTGCCCTGGCCGCCTTTGACTGCGGCGGTGACGAGGCCAGCGCCCGCGCCTCGGTGGCCCAGGAGGATCAGCTGGATGCCGAGGAGGAGGCGGTGGTGGAGCAGGTGCTCGCCCTGATGCGCGCAGACCCCGAGATGGCGACCCTTGGAACCTACCTGCTGTGGATCGTGCACAACTATGAGCGGGTGGCGGACCGCGCCACGAATGTCGCCGAGCGGGTGATCTACATCGCCTCGGGCGAGACCGAGGAGCTTGGCTGAGGCCGAGCGCCGCGATGGCCGCCGCCCCGGTCCCGACGGGGTCTTCGGGCCCCTAGGGATTCGTTCCCCTCAAGCCTCGGCCTCCTTGAGCCCATAGCGCTGGATGAGTCGGTAGATATTGCGCTCGCTCACCGCGAGCACCTCAGCGACCTTGGCCCGATGGCCGGAGAATTTGCCGAGCTGCAGGCGCAGGTACTCGGCCTGGAGCTCCTCCAGGCTGGGGTCATGGTCGAAGCTCAGGGTGACCCGTGCTGTGCTCTTGCTGCCACCGCCCCCGAAGGTAAGGTGCTCGGGTCGGATGGTGCTGGCATCGCGCGACAGGATGATGGCCCGCTCGATCACGTTCTTCAGCTCGCGCACGTTGCCCGGCCAGTCGTAGGCGGTCAGGTGGCGGATCGCCTCGCCGGAGATGCCTTTGTTGATGCGCCGCGAGAAGTTGTGGTTCTGGATGAAATGGGCGGCGAGGTAGGGGATGTCATCCCGGCGCGCCCGTAAGGGCGGCACGTCGATGACGAAGGTGCTGAGGCGGTAGTAGAGATCGGATCGGAACTTGCCCTCCCGGCTCAGGGCCTCCAGGTCCCGATTGGTGGCCGCGACCACCCGGGTATTGGCCGGCAGGTCCTTGGTGCCGCCCACGCGGCGGAAGATGCCAGTCTCGAGTACGCGCAGTAGCTTGGCCTGGATCGACGGGTCGATCTCCCCGATCTCATCGAGGAACAGGGTGCCGCCCTCGGCCCCCTCGATAAGCCCCCGTTTGAGTCGGTCGGCCCCGGTGAAGGCCCCCTTCTCATGGCCGAAGAGCTCGGACTCGAACAGCTTCTCCTGCAGGGTGCAGCAGTCCACCGGGACGAAGTTGCGGCCCGCCCGGTCGCTGCTCTCATGGATGGCCCGCGCCACCAGCTCCTTGCCCGATCCGCTCTCCCCTTGGATCAATACGTTGATGTCCGAGGGCCCCACCGCGGCGATCGTCTCCTTGGTCTTCAGCAGGGCGGCGCTCACCCCGACCATGAAATCGGCCTTCCCTTCCTTGGCCTTGAGCCGTCGGCGGCAGAACCCGTGGTCGTTGCGAAGGGCCGCGTCGTCGATCGCCCGCTTGACCACCAGGGCCAGCTCATCGGGGTTCACCGGCTTGACCAGGTACTCGTAAGCCCCGGACTTCACCGCCGCCACCGCGTCGCGCACCGAGCCATAGGCTGTGAGGACTACCACCGGCTGCATCTTGGCCAGATCGGTCAAACGGCTCAGGGTGTCCCCATCGGCAAGCCGCGCGTCCGCGATGATCAGGTGCGGCTCGTGGGCCTGGAGATAGACATCCGCCTCTCGCCAGGACCGGGCCCCCGTGGCGGCGTAGTCGAGCCGATTGAGCTGGGCGACGATCAGATGGTTCAGGGTGGCGTCGTCTTCCACCACGAGAATCCCTTGGGCCATGGCTCAAGACCCTCCAGTTGAAAGGTCCGCATCCGGGAAGGTCACCGTGAAACGGCTCCCCTCGCCCGGGCGGCTCTGGACCTCGATGGTACCCCCATGGCCCTCGACGATGGCCTTGGTGATGGAGAGCCCGAGACCCGTGCCCCTGACCCCGTCGGCGCGGCGGCTGAAGAAGGGCTCGAAGATGCGTCCTTGGTCGTTGGGGTCTATTCCCACGCCGGTGTCCTCGAAATCGATCCTGACCCTGCCCTCGGCGCCCCGGCAGCGCACCCGAAGGGAGCCCCCTTCGGGCATGGCGTGGCAGGCGTTCTGGGCCAGATTGAGGCTCAGCATGCGCAGGTCGCTGTCGGTGGCCAGTACCCGCAGCGGTGCCCCCTCGGCCGAAAACTCGGTCGTCACACCCTGGGTCTCGCTCTCCCAGGCGAGGAGCTTGAGTGTATCCTCGACCACCCGTTCCACACTGACCAGCTCCGGCTGACTGGGTGGCGGCATGCTGAGCTTGAGCAGACGCTCGGTCACCTCGATGCACTTCTCCATCTCGCGATCGACGAGGGTGAGGTACTGATTGATCTCGGTCCGATCCCCGTCGGCTGACTGGCACACCTGCTCGGCCGCATGCAGGGCCATGCGCACCGCCGCCAGGGGATTGTGGATCTCATGGGCCACGCCCGCGGCGAGCCGCCCGAGCTCCGAGAGACGCTGCTCATGGGAGAAGCGGACCTCCTGCTTCAGGTCGCGGATCGACTCCACCACCAGGCGCCGGGTGTGGCCGTTGTCGCTGATCCGCATCGGCGCGGCGTAGATCTCCACGTCCAGGCCTTCCCCGTCGGCCCCTCGATGGTGGTGCAAGACGCGCAACGGCTGCCCGCTGGCGCCGACCTCCTTGAGGGGACACAGCATCAGGGTCTCCGGACAGGGGCTGTCGCGGCCATGGGCGGCCACGTAACACAGATTGGGCGGAGGCAGGGACTCACGCCAACCGAGTTGCCCGAGATAGGCGGCGTTGGAGATGAGCACCCGATAGTCCTCGTCGATCACCCGGATGCCGTCGGGGATGGCGTCCACCAGACCCTGCAGGAAGTTCTCCTTGCGCGCCAGCTCCCTGACCTTGCCCTGGATGCTCTCGGCCATCTGGTTGAAGCGCTCCCCCAGGGTCGCGAGCTCATCCTCTCCGGGGAGCCGGATGCGGGTCTCCAGGTGACCCTCGGCGAGTCGCCGGCTGGAGTCGGCCAGATGCCCTACCGGGGTCAGGACATAGCGGCGCATGAACCACCAGCCGCCGGCGATGTTGATGAGCACGATGAGGGCGCCGGAGCCCATGAGCAGCAGGGTGGTGGTGCGGGCCTTGTCACGGATCGGCGCCGCATCGAAGTCCAGATACAGGATGCCGTTGATGGGCTTCTGATCGACAGATCCGTGACACTCCAGGCACCGGGGCTGGTTGGGGATGGGGTGGACGCTGTGCAGGAGCGAGCGGCCGCCCGCACCCTCCGAAACCCAGGTGCTGGGCCCGTCCCCGTGGCCGGCCATCAGGGGCAACTGGGTCCCAAGCTCCCGGTCGTCGCTGGCGAATCGGACCTCGCCCGCTGGATTGGCGATCCGCACGGCGACGATCCCGGGCCCCTCGCCGAGGTTCTTGACCACCTCCCTGAGCCCCTCGAGATCGCGCTTGAGCATCAGATTCTCCAGCGCAGTCTGAAACAGTCGGCTGACGTGGGTGGCGGTCTCGCTGCGCTCGCGCTCGAGCTGACTGCGGTACAGGCCGACGAACAGCGCCAGAAAGAACAGAGAGCTCATGACCAGTCCGGCGGCGGTGCCCGCGGCGAACTTGCGGTTAAGGCTCTGGTTCAACCACTGCATTGGAACCCCGCTGCCGCCCGAGCCGCCAGCGAGCCGAGGCGCGGGCTGCAAACCTTGCCGGGCATCCTCCAAGGGTAACCGCCCAGGCCCTCGATGCACTGACAATTTGGCAGGTCAGGCCCCGCCGCCACCCCCTCCGGGACTCGCTGGCCCCCGCCTGGGGGTGGGTCCTGGGCAGCAAAACTAGCCTTCTTCGGAAGGCGCTCGCGGTGAGGCATGACCCTTGCAGCGGTCCGTGCCAGTCTGCAATGTCACCGACAAAGGGGGGAATGGCTCATGGGTAGAAGATTCGCCGCGGCCGGGGTCCTGGTGCTCCTGTGCACGGGTTTCGTCGGTGTTGCCGTCGGGGAGTCGTCGGGGCCCCAGACATTCTCGGATGCCCTGCGTGCCGCGGGTTGGGGGGTGGAGGTGCTGGCTGACGGGAGTCTCCAACTGACACCTCTGGGCCGATCCGCCCAGGGGCCGACGCCCGAGGCCGAGTCGCAGTCCCCCAGCCCCCCGGCCGAGCCGAAGGCCCAGACCCAGCCCCAGCCCGCAGGGGCCCCGATCGGAGACTCCGTGGATTGGACGCGCCTGCGCG